>NZ_JAVTJB010000013.1:0-130830 GCF_031843805.1 Arthrobacter sp. WCS2018Hpa-7 | reverse complement strand
AACTTACACCACACAACACACTGCACGCGTCCACTATGTGGTTCCCGAACAACAACCCGCACCAAGGGTTGCCGGAACCAACAACTACATAAACAACACCACAGTTGTAACCAAAGTCTTCCCACCCACCCCCACAACACCGGGGGTCGGGGCGGGTAACAGAGTTACGGCGGTCATAGCGTGGGGGAAACGCCCGGTCCCATTCCGAACCCGGAAGCTAAGACCCACAGCGCCGATGGTACTGCACCCGGGAGGGTGTGGGAGAGTAGGACACCGCCGGACAACCATTAGGCAAGAGCCCCGACCACAGGTCGGGGCTCTTCCCCTTTAACCACCAACACAACAAATTTAGCCACCACAACAAACACCAGCGTTGACCACCAAGCACACACCAGCCCAAACGGCCGGCCCTCACGGCCGGGCCGGCCACATGTGAGCCGACCTGCCCTTGTCGACTGGGCGTCGACAAGGTATGGCCTGCCTCGGGTCTGGTGCAGGAGCTTCCGTCGGCCCGGATGAGCCCATTAGCTCCAGAAATCGGCCAATTGAGGCGCTAACACTTTGCCCTGCTGAAATCCTGCTCGGGCCGCTGACGGACGCAAGGACAGATCCATCGCATTGACGCCGAACATATGCTCGGATTCGTTGTTGGGAAAGACTGTTTCAACCTGGCTGCCGTTGGCTCGCAGCGCGTCCACCTGCCCAGAGAGGTGCATGCCCCACTCCAACGGAGTCCGCGTACGGCCGCCGAAAGGGGCCAACACCAGCACCCATGCATACCCAGCTGCCAGGTCTGCATTTTCGGCGTTGGCGCGGTATCCGCCGTCGATGTAGTGGTTGCTGCCGATGCTGTAGGCGAAACCGCTGGCGCAGCTGGCGGCAACCGCGTCTACGAGATCCACTCCGCTGTGGCGGTGGAATGTCACCGGATCACCCGTCCGGGCGTCGACGGCTGTCAGGACGATTGTCCGTTCCGGCCACTGCGCTTGGGGCAAACGGGTTGCCACCGTGGCCCGCCATCGTGCGCTGGAGCCTTCCATGGCTTCGGCCATGTCCATTGCTGCTGCCCCTAACCGTCTGCGCATATCCGCCATGTCCGTGGAAGCATTCATGATGTTGCCGGTTCGTTCCATCTGGTCAACTACCGGCCTCACGCCAGGCCCAACCCGGCCAGACCGCACGTGGTCCGCTGGTTCCGGCGGGGCCGAGGCAACGATGGCATCGAACAGCTCGGTTGGGGTCGCGCAGGCCAGCTGGGCTGCGGCGGTGGACCCTGCTGAGGTGCCAACGGTCAGCTCTGCGGTGGTGACGTCCAGCCCAGCGTCGAACAGGCCCGCGATGACTCCGATCAGCCACGCGTTGCCTGTTGAGCCACCGCCACCGAGGACCAAGGCCCGTCGGGGCGACGCCGGTCCCGTGACGGCTGTATCGGCGTCGACTTGTGGCTGGGACTGGACGGGCGCCGGTAACCCGGGCACCGTCGTCGGGCCGGCGTTCAGTGATGAAGAAGTTGATGTACTCATGGGAGTCGCCTTTCGCGAAGTGCGTGACGGACGCTCCCAGCGGCGACTAGCTCAGTCGCGGGATCGTGGACTGCCGGGAGCGCCCACTGTGGATACTGCGTTCATGGGTCTCACCTCCTGCCAAAAGTTCACGATCAACCGAAAAGTTATCACTCCGTAGACACCGACGCAATTGTCGGGTCGGGCGCCGGTAGAGTCTGGGGATGAATCTCACACGACAGGTCTCTCCCGGCGCGGGTGCAGCGGGCGGCGAACAGCTGAATCTGCGCCCTCTGGAGCTTTCAGATGCCACAGACCTGGCTGCTGCGTATCTGCGCAATCGCGGGCATTTGGAGCAATGGGAACCCACCCGTGGAGATGACTTCTTCACCGTGGCAGGCCAGGAGGCTTCGATAGGAGCCAAGCTCGGCCACTATGCCGCTGGCAGCGAGGTGCCGTGGGTGGTGACTGGCGGCCGCGGAATTCAAGGGATGATCACACTGACCGGCATCGTCCGAGGGCCTTTCCAGAACGCCAACCTGGGCTATTGGATTGATGCGGAATGCACCGGCAGGGGTTTGGCGTCGGGCGCGGTTGCCGCCGTCGTGAGTATGGCAACAGAGGAGCTCGGCCTCCATCGGGTCCAGGCCGCGACACTGCTCCACAATGCAGCGTCCCAAGCTGTCCTCAGCCGGTGCGGCTTCGAAAGGATCGGTGTTGCGCCCGCCTACCTGCACATCGCGGGGGAATGGAGGGACCACCTTTTGTTCCAGCGCGTCCTGTTCTGACGGTGCACAGCGTGAGGTCTGATGGGGCAGCAAGGGGGCGCGGCCAACGCCGTAGGGTACGCCAAGGGCGTAAAGCACCCCTAAAAACCCCGAAAATCCGGTGATTTTGGTCAAAAAGGCGCGGAAACACGCGGAATTTGCTGGCCATGCCAGCCCAAGCTGGTAAGTTTTCGAACAGTGGCTTGCTCGCATTCCGCTTGAAAGCTCAAAAACGTATGAGTCCAGGAGGACGTAAATGGCTAAGAACCGTAGTGAACTCGTTGCAGAGGTAGCAGGCAAGGCTGGCACCAGCCAGGCAGCAGTCAACTCCGTGCTCGATGCACTGTTCGAAGTTTTCGAGACTTCTGTCGCCGCCGGCGAAAAGATCACCATCCCGGGCTGGCTCGCAGTTGAGCGCACCGACCGTGCAGCTCGCACCGGCCGCAACCCGCAGACCGGCGAGACCATCCAGATCGCGGCCGGGCACAGCGTCAAGCTGACCGCTGGCTCCAAGCTGAAGGCTGCTGTCGCAAAGAAGAAGTAATTACTCTTCGGCGAACGCCTGGAAGGGACGGCAACCTGATGGTTGCCGTCCCTTCTGCTTTCTATATCCACTTAGCGCCCGTGATCCACATAGCACCGCCCCGATTCGCAGCCTTGCGACAGGTAGCGGACAATGGATGAGTGCCATCAGCAAGAAATTCCGCAACTGCCCCTTCGCCTGTTCCCACGCCGGGAGCGCGGGGAGGCACTACAGCCGCGGGGATTTCCCTGCCATGGCAACTGGCCGGCCTGGCGGCGCTGTTCCTGACGCTCGCCGCGGCACTCATCTTCTCGGGCGCTTCGGCAGCACGGCAGGTATCCGACCCCGGCGAGCTGGTCCGGTGGGGTCTTCCGTTCGCGAAGGCCATCCACAACGTCTCAGTGGCAACCGTGGTGGGCGGCTTGATTTTTGCCGTCGGCATCCTGCCTAAGAACATCGGTGGCTCGCGCTCCCGCGAGAAGGATGTTGACGCACCCGAACATCCCGCTTTTGCCCGGGCCCTCGCCGTCGCCGCAGCCGCGGGAGCGGCATGGACACTGTCCGCAGTGGCAGTCCTCGTCCTGACCTACGCAGACGTTGCGGGGCAAGGGCTCTCCGGCGATGCCGAGTTCACCCGTTCGCTGGTGTACTTCATGACGGACATCGAGACGGGCAAGGCCTGGCTCGCCGTCACCATCATTGCCGCAGTGGTCACTACCGCGCTGTTCGGGGTGAGATCCTTGACCGGGCTGGCGTTCACTCTGCTGCTGGCTCTGATCGGCCTGATTCCCACCGCATTGATCGGACACTCGTCGAGTTCCAGCGATCACGAAGGCGCCATCAACTCCCTGGGACTCCACCTCGTAGGGGTCTCCACGTGGGTGGGCGGAATCATCATGCTCGCGGTCCTTTCCGGGATCCTCACGGGTTCCCGAAGCAAGGGAACGCCGGACATCACCGAACAAACCCTCCGGCGTTTCTCGGCCCTGGCTGGCTTCGCCTTTGTGCTGGTGTTCGCCTCCGGCGTCATCAATGCCGCCATCCGCGTGACCAACCCCGCGGATTTGTTCGGCTCCCCGTACGGGCAACTCATCGTTGCGAAGTCCTTGGCCACGCTGGTGCTGGGTGGCATCGGCTTCATGCACCGGCAGTGGGTCATTCCCCAGCTCGGCAGGAACGGTTCCATGTCTGCCCGCCGCGTGCTGTGGCAACTGGTTCTGGTTGAGCTGCTGGTCATGGGCGCGACGTCGGGACTTGCCGTTGCGCTGGGACGCTCAGCGCCGCCGCAACCCACCACCTATGCGCCTGATGCATCACCGTCGTTCATCCTCTCCGGCTACGAGCTCCCACCGGAACTCACTCCGGAACGCTGGCTGACCGAGTGGCGCTTCGACTGGCTGTGGGTGGGAGTAGCGCTGTTCGGTGCTGTCACCTACATCATGGGCATCATCAAGGTCCGCAAGCGCGGAGACAAATGGTCTTGGTTCCGTGCAGTGAACTGGCTGATCGGCCTCGTGGTGCTGACGTACATCACCTCCGGGCCGCCTGCTGTTTATGGCCGTGTGCTGTTCTCAGCGCACATGGTGGACCACATGGCCCTGACCATGGTTGCCCCGATCTTCCTGGTTCTGGGCGCACCGGTCACGCTTGCCCTGCGGGCACTGCCTTCCAGGGGAGAGGGAGCCCAAGGCTCGCGGGGACTTCGCGAATGGCTGCTGCTTTTTGTGCATTCCAGGTTCTCGCAGATCGTGACGCACCCGTTGTTCGCCGCAGCGAACTTCGCGGGCTCTATCGTCCTCTTCTACTACTCGGACCTGTTCGGCCTGGCGATGCGCGAGCACGTGGGCCACGAGCTCATGAACGTGCACTTCCTCCTGACCGGCTACATCTTTGTGCTCAGCATGATCGGCAGCGATCCCCTGCCGCGCCGCGCACCCTACCCGATGCGCCTGCTCCTCCTTCTGGCCACCATGGGCTTCCATGCGTTCTTTGGGGTAGCCATTATGGGTGGCACCGGGCTGCTGGCCGCCGACTACTTTGGAAACCTTGGCCGGGCCTGGGGTCCGTCAGCCATCGGGGACCAGCAGTTGGGCGGCGCAGTGGCATGGGGCATCGGCGAAGTACCCACGCTGTTGGTGGCGATCGGAGTGGCTGTCATGTGGTCGCGCTCGGATGAACGGGAGACCCGCCGCGTTGATCGTGCCGCGGACAGGAATAACGACGCCGACCTGAGCGCTTACAACGATATGTTTGCCCGGCTCGCCGACCACGATGCCAGAGTGGCAGGCCGCACTGCCCAGCCTTCCAGGACGGTTCAACCATCCCGGACGGCCCAGGCCGAAAGCAGCAATGCCGAACGCCCCATCCCAGACTCTGCAGGGCAGACTGAACCGAACACCAAGCTGGAAGGACGCTGATGAGCGAAACCGTACGCACCCAACTCCGGGTCCGGGCCTCTGAACTGGAGGGCCGCGGCTGGCTCAACACGGGCGGCAAATCCTTGGACTTGGAGTCCTTGCGCGGCAAGATCGTGCTGCTGGACTTCTGGACCTTCTGCTGCATCAACTGCCTGCACGTTCTTGACGAGCTGCGCCCCCTCGAAGAGAAGTACTCCGACGTCCTGGTGACGGTGGGCGTACATTCGCCCAAGTTCGAGCACGAAGCAGACCCCGTAGCGCTGGCATCGGCCGTTGAGCGCTACGAGATCCACCACCCGGTCCTGGACGACCCGGAACTCGCCACATGGAAGGCCTACACGGCCCGTGCCTGGCCCACGCTGGTGGTCGTCGACCCCGAGGGCTACATCGTGGCCCACCTTTCCGGTGAGGGCCACGCCGACGGCCTGGCTGTCCTGCTGGAAGAACTCGTAGCCGAGCATGAAGCCAAGGGAACCCTCCACCGCGGCAACGGCCCCTACGTGGCTCCCGTGCCGACGTCGGGCACTTTGCGTTTCCCGGGCAAAGCCACGCAATTGCCGAACGGCAACTACCTCGTAGTTGACTCCGGCCACCACCGCCTGGTGGAGCTCCGCCCGGACCTGGAAACCGTGGAGCGCGTCATCGGCTCCGGCACCAAAGGGTACCTGGACGGCCAAGCGGAGATCGCACAGTTCAACGAGCCACAGGGCGTCGCACTGCTCCCGTCTGAGCTCGCCTGGAAACTGGGCTACGACGCCGTGGTGGCAGATACTGTCAACCACCGCCTCCGTGGAGTGACACTGAGCTCCGGTTACGTGCAGACCGTCGCCGGGAACGGTGTACAGCGGTTGCTGGACGCCGGACCCGCCCGAGTGACGGACACTGGCGCCGGTACGTGGTCTGAACATCACGACGCCGGCCCGGCTGACTTCGCGGCCGACGCTATTGATGTAGGGGCGCTGGGTCTGGGTACCGAGGTTTCCCTGTCCTCACCCTGGGACGTGGTGTGGAGCGAGAAGCTGCAGCGCGTTGTCATCGCCATGGCCGGCACGCACCAGATCTTCGCCTTCGACCCATTGGGCAACGAGGTTTCCATCCTGGCCGGATCCGGCCTGGAGGGCCTGCTGGACGGCAAGGCCGAAGAAGCCTGGTTCGCCCAGTCCTCCGGCCTGGCGATCGACGCCGACGGCAACATCTGGGTTGCGGACTCGGAAACGTCGTCCCTTCGCCGGCTGGTGCTGAACGAATCCGGCGTCACCGTGGAAACGGCAGTAGGCAAAGGGTTGTTCGATTTCGGCTTCCGTGACGGAGACGCCGCTGAAGCCCGGTTGCAGCACCCCTTGGGTGTCACCGTCTTGCCGGACGGTTCTGTAGCCATCGCAGATACTTACAACGGTGCCGTCCGCCGGTATGACCCCGCTACCAAATCGGTGTCCACGTTGGCGAGGGGCCTCGCTGAGCCGAGTGACGTCGTGGTGGTCCAGGTGGAAGGCAGCGAGCCGCTGCTTGTAGTGGTGGAGTCCAACAAGCACCAACTTGTCCTGGTACCGATCCCCAAGGAAGCCCAGCAAGTGGACGAGGGCGCGTCACAGACGCACCGCCCCAAGAGCCCGGTGACCCCCGGCCCGTTGGAACTGGCCGTCCGTTTCGCGGCGCCGACGGGCCAGAAGCTGGACGACCGATGGGGCGACCCCACGCAGTTGAAGATCTCTTCCACCCCGCCGGAACTGCTGGTCTCCGGGGGCGGAACATCGGTAGGTCTGCTGCGCACCCTTGAACTGTCCGCCGACGTTCCCGAAGGCATCCTTCACATCACCGCCCGTGCGGCTGCTTGCGATGGACCTGAAACTGAGGACGGCGAAATCCCGGACCACGCCGCCTGCCACCTCTACCAGCAGGATTGGGGCATTCCGGTAGTCCTGCAGGCCGACGGTGAGTCCGAGTTGGTCCTGGACCTGCGCGGTATGGACTAAACGCAACTGACTGAAGTGGTCCGGGTCTGCCCCTTAGGGGCTGGCCCGGGCCTTTTCATTCCAGCGGACTTTATGCCGCGGACTTGGTCAACGGCGGGCGAGTGCGGCGAGCCAGGGAAGCTCAGAAGGTCAGCATCGGGGTGACTGTCACAGTGTCGGCGTCGACATCCAGTTGGGTAGTGAAGCTGAAATCGTGCTCCACGTTGAGGTCGTTGACGTACCCGGTGAAAAGGTTGATTTCCCGGGCGGTCAGGGTGGCCTTGCCGTTCAGGGGAGCCACCACCCATTTGCCGCCGAAAGGTTCGATGGTGATCTTGGGGTAATCCGTGATGGCCCACTTGATGGTTCCGTCCACCACGCGCGCGTTGCTGGCATGGTAGAACGGGCAATCGGGCTGGAGCCGCTGCTGCTCGGTGGCCTGCGTCGCGCAGCTGTCCAGGAATTCGCGGACCTTCCCGGCGACGGCCTCGTTCATTGACTTGGTGGAACGCGTCTGCAGGTTCAGGGGAGCCTGGCCGCCGTCGCGCGTTGATACGAGGGCCGAGGCGGGCGGCGCCTCGAAGAAGGTTCCGTTGAGGCTGGCCTCGTACTTGCCGGGGAAGAAGACTGCGAAGGTGTTGCGGCCATTGGGCATATTGACGGGCACACCGTTGAGGGTGGCTTCGCTGGCATTGACCACCGTGACCTCAATGGTGGGCAACGTGGTGGGCACGAACGCCCACTTGGCGAAGAACAACCACTGCGTCCCGGTCCGTTCCATCAGGAACTCTGTGTGGAGTTTGCTGCCGTCCAGACTGTAGTCGACGGGGACTGCCACGCGGTTGCTTCCCCGCGATTCAGGGTTCCCCACTTTGACGTCGGACATCTTGGAAGCGGCGGTCTGCAGGGCGGTCCCGTCCAGCATGGCGGCGTTCGAGCTGGGCACTTTGGCCCGCAGGAGGCCCAGTGCTTCTTCGCCTTCGCCCTTTTGCAGCGCCGCCAGGTACTCCTTGACGGGCTGTTGTGGGCTGGCCACCGACGAGCTCACCAGATTGATGCAGACGATGGCTCCGGCGGCAGCAAGCATCAGACCGAGCAGCCATCCGGCTGCGGTCTTGACGAACGCTTGACTCAACTGCACGCCCTTTACGTTACCTGCCGCGGCGGCGATCACTGTGCAGGAAGGCCTCGATATGACGTATGTCCACCGATTGGAGAAGGCTCGACGGCGGGCGGCAGCGCGCATTGCTGCCACCCGGCGTCGTGCATGTGTCAGTCAGGCGGGACTAGCGGCGGCGCCGTGAGGAGGTGCCGAAGACGCCGCGCAGGAGGTCACGGCCGAGCTGCGTGCCCATGGACCGGACCATGCTTTTCAGCCCGCCGCCCAGCGCCCCACCAAGGGCGCCGGCGATGTCACCGAACATGCCATCCTGTTGGGCCGGAGCCTGCTGCGGAACTGGAGCCGGTGCGGGAGCCGGGTATGACTCGGGCGACGAGGGCCTCGAACTGGGTCGGCCGAGGATCTCTTCTTCGATGCGGCGCGCTTCGGCGTCGATGTCGGCCTGCGAAGCACCGGAGGAACCGGACGCACCGGTAGCTCCGGACGAACCGGAAGATGAAGCAGGCACCGGAGGCTGCCCCGGAGCAGCATCGCCGGTGGATACGGCGGCTTGACCATTGAGCTTCTCGTACGCGGAGAGGTTGTCCACTGCGGTGCCGTATTTCGCCAGCAAAGAGGACGCAGCTACGGTGCTCTTGATGAGGTCGTCGGCGCTTGGCCCCATGACGGACTCCGGTGCACGGAGCCGGGTCAATGCAACCGGTGTGGGCGCACCCTTCTCATTCATGACGGTGATGACGGCTTCGCCGATGCCCGCGGAGGTGAGCGTCTCTTCGAGGTCGTAGTCGCTGACCGGGAACGTGGACACAGTGGCCTTCAACGCCTTGGCGTCCTCCGGGGTGAAGGCGCGCAAGGCGTGCTGGACACGGTTGGCGAGCTGGCCCAGGACGTCGGCCGGAACATCCTTGGGCGTTTGGGTGACGAAGAAGATGCCCACGCCTTTGGAACGGATAAGCCGGACGGTGGTGGTGATGGCTTGAAGGAAAGCCTTGGAGGCGCCGTTGAACAGCAGATGGGCCTCGTCCAGGAAGAAGACGAGCTTGGGCTTGTCCAGGTCGCCGGCTTCGGGGAGGTCCTCGAAAAGGTCGGCCAGGAGCCACATGAGGAACGTGGAGAACAGCAGCGGCTTGGTCTGGAGGGTCGGAAGCTCAAGGCAGCTGATGACACCCCGGCCATCCGGTGCTGTGCGGAGCAGCTCCGCGGTATCGAACTCGGGCTCACCGAAGAACTTTTCCATCCCCTGCGCCTCAAGGGTGACCAGTTCGCGCAGGATCACTCCGGCTGTGGCTTTGGAGAGGCCGCCAAGGTTGGCGAGTTCGGCCTTGCCTTCGTCCGAGGCCAGGAACTGGATGACCGCACGGAGGTCCTTGAGGTCGATCAGCTCCAGGTTGTTCTTGTCCGCGAAGTGGAAGATCAGTTGGAGGCTGGACTCCTGCGTGTCGTTCAAATCCATGATTCGGGAGAGCAGGATGGGCCCGAACGAGGTGATGGTGGCGCGGACGGGGATGCCGTGGCCATCCCCACCGAGCGAGAGAAACTCAACGGGAAAATTCTTCGCAGACCATTCTTGCCCCAGCGCCGAGGTGCGGGCGGTCAGCTTCTCAGAGCCTGTGGCGGGCGTGGCCAGTCCTGACAAATCACCCTTGATGTCCGCGAGGAAAACCGGAACACCCGCCGTCGACAGCTGTTCGGCAATCATGTGCAGCGTGACCGTCTTGCCGGTACCCGTGGCGCCGGCCACCAGCCCGTGCCGGTTCATCATGGCGAGCGGGAGCCGGACCTGCGCCTCTTTGTGGATTTCACCGTCAACGATCGCCGCCCCCAACTCGATGGTGGCACCTTCCAGGGTGTAACCCTGCTGGATGGTGGCGAGTTTTTCGGCGGTTGTTTTGTTGGCCATGCGCATAGCTTAGCTCTGCGGGGCAAGATCCTTGCTGAACGCCAAATGCTTGATTTCCTCTGGGTCCGCTGCGAGGTCGAACAGGGCCTTGTAGCCCGTGGCGAGGTAGAGGTTTTTCGCCTCCGGCTGGCGCGGCCCGGTGGTGAGGTACAGCTTCCGGTAGCCCCGCCGTCGGGCTTCATTCTCCAGTTCCGTCAGCACCAACCGGGCCAGGCCGCGACGTCGGTGGGCCGAGTGGGTCCAGATCCGCTTGAGCTCGGCGGTGTGTTCGTCGTAGCGGCGGAATGCGCCGCCGGCCACTGACTCGCCGTTCTCCTGGATGATGATCAGGGCGCCGTGCGGGGCTTCGAATTCCTCGGCGGGATAACGGTTCAGTTCCTCTGCGGCCCCTTCACTGCTGAACAGGTCTCCGTAGCGGTTGTTGTATTCGACGGCGAGCTCGTCCAGGAGTGGGCGAACGCGGGGATCGCGCATGGGCAGGGTCAGGACGGTCAGGCCCGACGTCGGCAGGGTAGGAGTGGCGGTCATGTCAGGCCTTTCGTAGGTGGAACCCAAGTAGGTAGCAGTTAACGTCGTTTTGAGGGCTCATAACGACGTTAACTGCGACTCAGTTGGGCGGGCGGCAGCAACAGTGGACAGGATCCGGCGTGCCAGGGCGTCGTTCTCCCGGAAGGGTGCTGCGTTGGTGTTGGGACGGGCAAACGCCCCTGCGCCCCAGCCGGACGTCCACGGACCCACCGCGAACAAACCCTTCTGAGGTGTACCAACAGGGGACAGTACCTCGTGATTCCCGGAGACCAGCAGCTTTCCGGTGGAGTGGGCGCCTTCGGAGGTGAGCAACCGTTGTTCGGTGCCCCATCCGGCGTCGTGCAGGTCCGACAACGCGGGGTTGGCGGAACGCTCCACCGAAGCAGCCGGCAGCCGCGCCTCAATGTACGCGGCGGCGTCCACCACAACGGGCGACTGGAACGAGCCGGCCACGAACCTGCCCGCGGAATCGTCGGCACGTACCCACATGCCCGGCCCCAGGAACTTCAGGAACCCGGCCCGGTGAAGTGCCAGCATCTCGCGGAGGCGGTGGGAGGGCGGCCCGGAGTCGACGAAGCTGAAGAAGCCGTGCCACCACCCGTGGATGGCCTGCTGGGAGCGGGCATTGAGCCGTTCCTGCGGGACCAGGCGTCCGAGGTCCATGTAGACGAACAGCAAGGCCGTGAAGAGGGCCAGGGTCTCGGAGTGGTCGGGGCTGGTGCGGAGGTCGAGGTCGCGCTGGATGTAGGCGGCCACTGAGCGCTGCACGGTGTCGTGATCGGCGAACGCGCAGCCGCTGAGCGGGTGGTCCAGCTTCTCGAGGTCCAGGCGCAGCGCCGGATCCGGCACGGAGAAGTTGACCAGTTCTTCGCGGGCTGCGCTGTACCAATCAACGGCGTCGAAACGCGACTCAAAACTGGTCCACGTCCCCAGCACCCGCTCCGGGTAGCCGGTGAAGAGCTCACGGTAGTAGGCGTAGCCGGCGTCCTTGGCGATCAGCGGCCACAGGTGATTGCGGAAATCCAGTTCCTGGTGCTCGGCGAGGAGCGCATCGATGGCCTCAGCGATGAAGTATCGCGGGCGGGCGATCGGTTCGCCGCGCACCGTGGAGGAGATCTTGGAGTGGAACGGTACACCGCGCCGGGACCCCGCCCAGACCCTCGGTTCTGCGCCGGAGGCTACGTACTCCAAGTGGCCGTCGGGCGTTTCTTCGAAGCGGCCACCGCGGCCCTCGAACAACAACACCAGCAGGTCCACGAACGCCAGGCCCATCCCGGAAACGATCACGTCCTGGCCGGGTTCAATCGCGGAGTAGTCCACGTCCGTGGTGTACGACGGCGGCGCATGGAACCCGCCGTGCCGGGCAGCGAACTCGCTGAGGCGGGCGGACTCGGGGTCGGGAACGGAGTCTGTGTGCCCCACCGCGTACACCACGACGTCGGCAAGCACCTCGGCGCCGGAAGCCAGCCGCACGCGGTGAGGACCGTCGTCGGACCCAGCGCCGTCGTCGGACCCAGTACCGTCGTCGAGCCCAGCCGAAATGCCGTCCGGCCCGCCGGAAGCGCCGTCCGCAACAGAACGCTCGACGGCGGTGGCCGTGTCGCGGTGCACGGTCACCGTCACTTCGGGGCCGAGGGAGCTGACGGCCCGGCCGAAGAACCACTCAAGGTACTTGCTCTGGAGCTGGCGCGTGGGAAACGACGCGGGGGTCAACGAACGGAGCTGCGCGAGCAGGTGCGGCTCCAGCGCAGGAACATCGCGGATGCTGCCGTCCAGCACGCCCGCAGCCCAGGTGGAGAGGCCGGGACCTTCAACGGTCGGGCCATCGCAGGCCACTGAGGCGTCGGTGAACATGGTGACGTCGGCGGCTGTGGAGTTCAGCAGCAGGCCCGGGCTCTGGTCATAGCGCCAGATCCTCCCGGAGCCAGGCTCATGGGGTTCGATGACGTGGATCTCCAGAGGCCCGAGGAACAGCGCCGGACGGTTGGCGGCAAGCCGTTCCAGGACGCCGGCGGTGCGCGGGCCGCCGCCAATGAAGGCGATGGCTGGAACTCGTGACGGCATGGGATCTCCTGAAAAGCAGTGGTGTGATGATGCCCAATCTAGGGACGAACCGGGCCACTGGTCGAGGCGGTGGTCACGGCCGTTCACCACGCGTCACGTCACGTTAAGGCGCGCAAAGAACGGACGCATATGGCGCCTGATGACGGCGATTGTGACGTCCCGCGAACCCCTGCGAAGCCGCGCGAAGTCCAGTGAAGAAGTGCAAATTTCCGCCTTGCTGCAGGGTTTCGCCCGCCCATAGATTGGCAGCCATCCGATAGACAACAACCGATCTGAAATGAGGTGGCGCATGAGTGCAATCGCACCGCCTGCCACGGCGGACACTGCACCGCCCACCCCGGATTACTCCGAGTACAAGCTGGTCCCTGCACGTCACCCGTGGCGGTGGGTGGGCACCGTACTGGTAGCTGCCGGAGTGGCCGCCATTGCGTATTCGCTGGTCACCAACCCGCGTTGGGAGTGGGGCGTGGTGGCCGAATGGTTCACCGCCCAGTCGGTTGTCAATGGACTCATTGAAACCCTCAAGCTCACGGCCATCTCAGGCGTCCTGGGCTTCGTCCTGGGGTTCATCCTGGCCCTGATGCGCCTGTCAGCTTCGCCGCTGCTGGTCTCGGTGTCCTGGACGTTCTCCTGGATCTTCCGCTCCACCCCGCTGCTGGTCCAGCTCCTCCTTTGGTACAACCTGGGCTATCTGTACGAGAAGATCAGCTTGGGAATCCCGTTCACGGACGTTCGCTTCTTCGAAGCCCAGACCACCACGCTCATCAGCCAGTTCGCAGCTGCGGTCCTCGGCCTCACCTTGAACCAGGCTGCCTACTCCGCCGAAATCATCCGCGGCGGCATTCTCTCCGTGGACCAGGGCCAACTCGAAGCTGCCTCGGCCCTGGGCATCCCAGCCTGGAAGCGTTCCACCAGGATTGTTCTCCCGCAGGCCATGCGCGCCATCCTGCCCAACGCCTTCAACGAGATCATCGGCCTGGTCAAGGGCACTTCGATTGTTTACGTGCTGGCCTATTCCGAACTCTTCTACACGGTGCAGGTCATCTACAACCGGACCCAGCAGGTGCTGCCACTGCTGCTGGTGGCCACACTCTGGTACGTGGTGATCACCTCGGTGCTGAGCGTCTTCCAGTACTACATCGAACGGCACTTCTCCAAGGGCGCCTTGCGAACCCTGCCGCTCACTCCGTTGCAGAGGGCCCGGAAGTTCTTCACTACCCACGTTGCTGCCAATCCCACGAAGGAATCCCGATGACCACCGTCTTCTCTTCCTCCGAAGCCGCTGCTGCCGCCCACCTCGCAGAGGCCAAGCTGGCCACGGAACCGTCAGGCCCCCAGGGTGAGGCTCCGCAGCCGGAACGCACGCCCCAGCAGGAACGCACGACGGCGGCCCGGCCCGCCCCGGCGGCCAGGACGGCCACGCGGGGCCAGGTGGACATCACCAACGTCCGCAAGTCCTTCGGCGCCACGGAAGTCCTCAAGGGTGTTTCCTTGTCCGTCCCGCCGGGCGGCGTTGCAGTGATCGTCGGTCCGTCCGGTTCGGGCAAGTCCACCCTGCTGCGCACCATCAACCACTTGGAAAAAGTCGACGGCGGCTACATCACCATCGACGGCGAACTGGTGGGCTACGAAGTCCGCGGCAACAAGCTTCACGAGCTCCGCGAAAAGGACATTCTCAAACAGCGCACCAACATTGGCATGGTGTTCCAGAGCTTCAACCTGTTCCCGCACCTCACTGCCTTGGAGAACGTCATCGAGGCTCCCATCGTGGCCCAGAAGCGCTCCAAGGCCGAAGCCCGGAAGCGCGGGTTGGAACTCCTGGATCGGGTGGGCCTGAAGGACCGCGCGGACGCCTACCCGCGCCAGCTGTCCGGAGGCCAGCAGCAACGCGTGGCGATCGCCCGGGCACTGGCGCTTGACCCCAAGATCCTCCTCTTCGACGAGCCCACGTCAGCACTGGACCCCGAGCTCGTCAACGAGGTCCTGGACGTCATCCGCGAACTGGCCAAGTCCGGCACCACGCTGATTGTGGTCACCCACGAGATGGGCTTTGCCCGGGACGTCGCGGACACCGTGGTCTTCATGGACCAGGGCCAGATCGTCGAATCCGGCACCCCTCAGGACATCTTCGCGAACCCCCGCGAGGAACGTACACGCAGCTTCTTCTCCAAAGTCATCGAACCAGCTTTCAACATCTAGGACACCCCATGCTTCGCAAGACCCGCGCCCTCGCCACCAACAAAAGCAAGCTTTTGGCACTCGCTGTACTTCCCGCCGTCGTGCTTCCCGTGCTGGCCGGGTGCTCCGATCCTGGAGCTTCGGCTGCCAAGCCGGAGTCCGAAGCTGCCAAGAACGGCGTTGTCTACAACACCTCGGTGGACCAGAACCGGATCCGCGCTGAGAAGGACACTGCAGCCGCCGGCACGGTCCCCGCACCGATCGCCAAGGACGGCAAGCTGACAGTGGCCACCACTGCCGGCTCCATCCCACTGTCCTTCCACGCCACGGATGACAAGACGCCGATCGGTGTGGAGGTGGACATCGCCCAGTTGGTGGCCGACAAGCTCGGGTTGGAGCTGGACCTTCAGGTGACGTCGTGGGAGAACTGGCCGCTCAAGACCCAGTCCGGTGACTTCGAAGCCGTGTTCTCCAACGTGGGCATCAACGCAGCCCGCGTGAAGCTGTTCGACTTCTCCACCTACCGCGCCGCGTACATGGGCTTTGAAGCGAAGAAGAGCTCCACGTACGACATCAAGGGTTCGGACGACATTTCCGGGCTGAAGATCTCCGTGGGCTCGGGCACCAACCAGGAGAAGATCCTGCTGGCCTGGAACAAGGAGCTCGAGGACAAGGGCAAGGCGCCGGCCACCCTGCAGTACTACTCCTCCGACGCCGACACCATCCTGGCGCTCTCCTCCGGCCGCACGGACTTGAACCTGGCACCGTTCCCATCCGTGACGTACCGCGAAAACACCCGCGACGACCTCAAGGTAGTAGGTAAAGTCAACGCCGGATGGCCGGCCGAAACGCTGGTCGCTGCCACGACGCTCAAGGGCAACGGGCTGGCCCCGGCCATCACCGACGCGCTGAACTCCACCATCAAGGACGGCTCCTACGGCAAGGTCCTGGAACGCTGGGGCCTCTCCGAGGAAGCCATCCCGGAATCCAAGACAGTCACCGAAGCGACCTTTGGGACCCCGACCGGGACCACCAAATGAAGTTCCAGGTCCTTGACATCATCCCCCACCTGAAAAATCCGGTGACGGGGGAGATCGTCTCCACCGCTGACCGCCTGAACCAAGTGGTGGAGACGGCCCGGCGTGCCGAGGAACTCGGATTCGACAGCTTCTCCGTGGGGGAACGCCACGCGGGTGAGTTCGTCTCGTCATCCCCGACGACGGTCCTCGCCGCGATCGCGGCCGTCACCAGCCGCATCCGCCTGCAGACCGGCGTCGCGGTGCTCTCCGTCCTGGACCCCGTACGGGTGGCCGAGGACTACGCCACGATCGACCAACTGAGCCGTGGCCGCCTGGAACTGGTGATCGGCAAAGGCAACGAGGTGCTCCAATACCCGCTCTTTGGCCTGTCCCTGGACGATCAGTGGGACCTGCTGGCCGAGAAATACGCACTCCTGCGGGCACTGTGGCGGAAGGAAAGCGTCACCTGGTCAGGCCGCTTCAGGTCTGCACTCACCGAGCCGACCACGACGACACCCCGCCCCTTTGCCGGTTCGCCGCGGATTTGGCACGGCTCGGCTACAACCGTGACGTCCGCTGCGCTCGCCGCCAAGTGGGGTGATCCGCTGTTCACGGCCAATGCCATCCAACCCCGGAAAAACTACAAGGTCCTGATTGACCACTACCGCGAAGAATACGAACGCCACGGCCACGATCCCCGACACCAGTACTTGGGTTCGGGCAGCGGTGCAGGGGGTGTGTTCATTGCGGACACCACGCAGGAAGCCATTCGCCAGTACGGGCCGGTTTATGAAGGGCTGACCGCCAGCCGGAATGTTCCGGGCAACAACTCGCCGTTCCGGGACATCCAGCACGCAGTGGCTGAGGGGCCGGCCCTGGTGGGCAGCCCGGAGCAGGTGATCGACAAGATCCTCAGCTACCACTCGCTGTACCTCCACGATCTCCAGTCGATCTCCCTGCCCACCACGCTGCCTTTCGAACAGCAGTTGGAGATCCTGGAACGTTTCGCGGTGGACGTCATCCCGGCCGTTCGGGCTTCGGCGCCGACCACTTTGTGGGAGTCCAGCGATCCCTTTGGTGGCCGACCCGAATTCGCCGGGGCTACCGAACCCGACGCCGCCGCAGCAGTCACAGCAGACCACGCCTTGAACAGGAGCGATACCGCACATGTCTTTGCACACTGAAACCCCTGCGCACACCGCAACAGCCCTCGAATCCTTCGACGAGGAATGGCAGGAATGGCACGCCGCCCATGAGCGTCACCGCGCCCACCCCCACGGCTTCCTCGCCGTCACCCACCTGCACTGGCTCAGCAGCGAGGCAACCCGGCTGGAAGGTGCGCCGGGCACGTGGAGTGTGGACGCCGACGTCGTGCGTGTGGTCCTGGAGCCGGGCGAAAGCCTGCAGCAGGACGGCGTCGAACTGAAAAGCGGCGAGCCGCTCGAGTTCGGGCCCATCGAGGAACGCGGCGGCATCAACCTGGTCTCGGGCGACACAGTGATCGAGGTAGCCAAGCGCGGTGGTGAGTACATTGTGCGGCCGCGAAACCCGTCCAACGCCCTCTTGCAGGAATACCAAGGCACGCCCGCCTACACGCCCAATGCTGCGTTTGCCGTGGCTGGTAGTTTTGTCCCGTTTGAGGCTCCGCGACCCACCACGGTGGGTGCCGCCGTCGAGGGCATCCAGCATGTGTACGAGGCTCCCGGCGAGATTCGTTTCACACTGGCCGGAGAGGAATTGGCCCTGACCGCCTTCAACGGGCATGCTGCGGGGTCGCTGTCCGTGCTGTTCACTGACCAGACGTCCGGGAAGACCACCTACGCGGCAAACCGCTCGCTGTCCGTGGTTCCTGCCGCTGACGGCTCGGTGGTGCTCGACTTCAACCGGGCCGTGAACCTGCCGTGCGCGTACACCGACCTCGCCACGTGCCCGCTGCCGCCCGCAGAAAATCGGCTTCCGGTGGCCATCGAAGCCGGCGAAAAGACTCCCTACGAACGTCAGGACCAGAAGTGAGTTCATCCAACCACCACAAGGCCGGATTCCTTGCAATCGAACTGGACGGCGCCGGCTATGAGAACCTTGGCACGGCCGTCCTCACCGCCGAGTCCGCAGGTTTCCACGTGGCAACCTTCACGGACGGGCGGGTTCCCGGCCGCGCCAACGCCTTGCAGCGTGCCGCGTTCGCAGGTCCCGTCACCCGCACCATCGCGGTGGTTCCTGAGGTGGACACCGTCTACACGGAGCCGTTCCACATCTCCACGCAGCTCGCGAGCCTGGACTACGTCTCCGGTGGCCGTGCGGGGTGGATCGTGACCGCCACCGAATCGCCCGAGGCCGCTGCCGCCGTCGGACGCTCTTCCGTTCTTGGCGACGCCCTGGTGCAGGAAGCCGCCGCGTCCATCGAGGTTGGCCGCCGTCTGTGGGACTCGTGGGAGGACGACGCCGTGATCCGCGACGTCGCCACGGGCCGGTACATCGATGTGGACAAGCTGCACTATGTGGACTTTGAAACGCCCTCCGATTTCCCGGGGCCGGGCTATTCCGTGAAGGGTCCGTCGATCATTCCGAGGCCGCTGCAGGGCCAGTTGCCGGTGCTCGCTGCGGCGTCCCTGGTGGGCGACGGCCTGGTTCCGGCCGACGCCGTTGACGCTGTGTTGGTCTCCGCGCCGACGCCGGAGCTGCTCGCCACTGAAGTCCGTGACGTGCGTGCCCGCCTGGGTGCGTCGGTGGCTGTTGTGGCAGAGCTCGACGTCGTCCTTGACTCGCGTGGTGAAGCTGCAGTTTCGCGCTCCTTGTCTGCTCAGGAGGCCGGCCGCGCGCGGTTTGTTGGCTCCCCGGCAGGTCTCATCGAGCTGCTCGACGCGCTGCTGCAGGAGGCCGACGGCGTTCGCCTCCACCCGGCTGCCCTGGACGTGGACCTCGATGAACTTGCACGGGTAGTCCTTCCGGAACTTCGTCGCCGCGGTTCCCTGCGGCCGCCCCTCCAGGACGGGACGTTCCGCGAGCTGCTGGGCCTCGCCCCCGCGGAAAACCGCTATGCAACCACCGCTTCCGGCGCAGGAAAGTAAGGAACACCATGACACGCGACATTTTCCAGCCGAGCGGCCAGATCCAGTTCGGTATCTTCTTCCAAGGCGTCAACTCCGGCACCATTTGGAAAGCCGCAGAATCCGGTTCGCAGACGGACTTCGAGTCGTTCCGGCGGCTCGTCCAGACCGCAGAGCGCGGCAAGTTCGCTGCCTTCTTCCTGGGCGAAGGACTGCGACTTCGCGAGCACCTGGGCCGCCCGCACGCCCTGGACGTGGTGGGCCGTCCAGACGCGCAGACCATGCTGGCTGCACTCGCTGCAGTGACCACGAACATCGGTTTGGTGGCCACCCAGAACACCACGTACAACGATCCCGCGGACCTCGCGCACCGGCTGTCCTCCCTGGACCTCATCTCCGGTGGCCGCGCTGCGTGGAACATCGTCACCACGGACAACGCCTGGACCGGGGCGAACTTCCGCCGCGGTGGATACCTGGACCACGCCGATCGCTACCGGCACGCAGAAGCCTTTGTGGAAACGGCCAAGAGGATCTGGGATTCGTGGGAAACACCTTCAGGCCCGGCACGGCGCGTTCTTCATGAGGGTCAGCACTACACCGTCGACGTGGCTCCTTTATTGCCCCGAAGCGCCCAATACCGCCCTGTGCTTTTCCAGGCCGGCGACTCCCCGGATGGCCGCAACTTCGCAGCCCGCCAGGCCGACGTGATCTTCTCCGCGCATCCGAAGTTCGACAACGCCGTGGAATTCCGCCGCGACATTGTTGCCCGTTCGGTCGCAGCCGGCCGCGGGGCCAATGCCGTCCAGATCATGCCGGCCAGCGAATTCATCCTTGCCGCCACCGATCAGGAAGCCCGGGAAAAGAAGGACTGGGTCCGCAGCCTCCAGATCGGCCCGCAGCAAGCCGTCGCCTACCTGGAGCAGTTCTGGGGCCGCGAGCTCTCCTCCTACGATCCCGATGGACCCCTTCCGGAGATCGATCCCGTGGTGGAAGAAACTTCGGAGACCCGCGGCAGCGGATTCCACGGCGCCAAGGCCCGGCAGCTCGCCGATCAGTGGAGGGCCGAGGCCAAGGACAAGGGCCTGTCCATCCGCCAGTTCGTCACATCCAAGACGGCACGCGTCGACGCCACTTTCACTGGCTCCTACACCGCAGTGGCGGACCACCTGGCAGAGTACGCCCGGGTTGGCGCCGTGGACGGCTTCAACATTTCGCCGTGGCTGGTCCCCACGGGTCTGGATGACATCGTGAACCACTTGGTGCCCGAACTCCAGGAACGCGGTGTCTACCCCACGGAATACCGCGGCACCACACTCCGCGAAAACCTTGGGCTGGAGACGCCGGTGCGCTCCGCAGAGACGGTGCGGGTCTCATGAGCGCGGGCCGCCTGTTGCAGCTCTGCCGGCGCTGGTTTGGTTTCACGCCGGACCAGCACGGCGGAGCGCCCGACGGCGGCGGGCCGGGTGCCGCCGTCGTCGACGGTTCGCGCGGGACCGTCAGCCTGCAGCTGACGGTGTTGGGGCAGCCGCTCTAGAGCAGTTCCTTGAAGACATTCCAACCCCGGCCGATGGGCCCGTACGGACCATACAGCCCTGAGTTTGAAGCGCCCGTAATGTAACTGAGAAGGTTGCCGTTGGCGTCAACGGCAGAGAGCTCGTTGTATTTCGAGTGGCCGGAACTGCCGATTCCGGCCACTTGGGAGAACGACTCCCACCCGACGCCGACGTGCGCCGGTTCCTCCCAGCCGCCTTCGCCGTCGGAGGGGTACTGGTGCAGATTGCCATACTGGTCGCGTCCGAAAATATCTACGGCACCGTCGGCGTTCATATCGCCACCGGTGATGATCTTGTTCATGACCTGCCAGCCCCACCCCACCTGTTCGGGGTCGAGCCAGCCGCCGTCGCCGTCGCCCGGGTAAAGGAAAAGACCACCTGCTGCGTCACGTGCCAGCACATCGTTGGTGCCGTCGCCATTGAAGTCACCCGGACCCACGATGGTATTGAAGACGTTCCAGCCCTGGCCAACCTGCTCGCGATCGAGCCAACCACCTTCACCATCGCCGGGGTACAGGAAGAGCTTGCCCGTTGCGTCCCGGCCGAGGAGATCGTTGAAGCCGTCGCCGTCGAAGTCGCCGGGGGAGAAGACGACGTCAAAGACGTTCCATCCTTGCCCTACCTGCCGGGGTTCGTCCCATGAACCCCAGTACGCAGGGCAAGGTCCCTCGCACATGCCTTTGTAATACGTGTAGGTCCGTGGGTAGAGGACGAGCCTGCCGTCGTCGGTCCGGGCGAGGGGCTCAAAGTTGCCGCGGCCGGTCCACCCCATGGCCCGGGTGGAAGCTTTGACGGGGAGGGTTTCCGCACTCAGTTGCGTGCCAGTGGGGCAGCCTTGGTTCCCGGGAGTCAGGGGATGCACCCGCATCGAAATGCGGCTGCCCTGGTCCTCCGGGAGGATCCGCAAGGTTTCGCCTTGCCGTTCCTCCGGGAGCGTATCGCCGTCGCGCAACCACTCCAAAGTAATGGCGTCGCCCTCGCCTTCCGGATTCCTGCAGCCCCAATAGCTGTAGTCGTACTGTCGGCGCAGCTCCGCACCCACGTACGGGGCGCCGTCGATGATTGGCGTTGGTTGGTTGTCCGCAGTGGCGGGCGGGGCGCCGGTGGCAAGCGGTGTCCCCGGGACCAACAGCCCGGCTGTCAAAGCAATTGCTGAAAGCCTTAAAAACCGTGTGGTGCGTGCTCGAACGTTCCCCATGATGTTCCCCCGGAAGCCTGCGTTGACGTTTGTGCCGACGTTACCGCACGGGCGCGCCTGCGGTCAGGAGGCGTTGGGGTTCGAGGCCACCATGAAGACGTCGATCGGGTCCTCGGATTCCAGCATGAAACCATGCCGCTCATACAAGCGGCGGGCGGCGCTGCCTTGAAGGACGTTCAAACGGAACGGGCGTTCGTCAAGGGAGGCCGTCATGACATGCCTCAGCACGGCACCGCCCAGGCCCCTGCCCTGATGGGTGGGAGCAACATAGAAGTGCTCGATCCACCGCGCGTCCGGCTCGGGACGAACGGCAATGACGCCGGCATCCACGCCGTCGGTATGGATGATGTACGTGTGCTCCGGCTGGAAACCGTTCAGGAAGCGCTCGCGCACACGGACGGGGTCGAAACGCTCCAAGCGTTCAAGGTCCGGGCGCATCACCACGGCCCGGAGTTCCGCTATCCAGGCAGCATCCGAGGCAACGGCAGGGCGGAGGGCAAAATCGGCAGACATGGATCCAGCCTATGCCGCCGGGCCGGTCAGGAGGCCCGCGCGAGATACTCCGCCAAGGCGTCCCGCATGATGGCCGAGGGTCTGCGGTGCTCAGCTTCAGCCCGTGCCAGCAGTTGGTCATCCATTTCCCGCGAAAGCCTGAGGGATCGCGACGGAGAAGTGCCTTTGGCGCTCAACGATGGCTTGCCCACGGCGCGTTTTACTGCCTCGGCTGAGCCCAAAGCTGCCTCAAGAATTGACTGCCCGGCCCCGGGTCCCTCGGCCTTTGTGATGCGTGCATCGTTCCCGAGGTCGGCCGTCTCTGCCCACTCTGCCAATTCGGCGTAGCGCTCTTCGCCATCAACGTTCACGATGGCCTCTGTTGCATTTTTCGCAGCTTTGCTCATTGCACTGTGCCCCTTTCTGCAATATCGAGAATCTTCCGCCTTGCTTCCATAACGTGAAAGATCAGAATGTCACCTGGCGGCGTAATCATAGCCATGACCTCGAGAGTCGTTCTACAGTCACGGCTTGGGCCAATAAAGAGATCAGGCCTGGTAGTTGTGTCAACGCGGGGGGCGTCGAATTGTTCGATGCGGTACGCGTAGTTGAGGATCGCGTGCAATGCGTCTTCCCTGTCGAACCCATGCTTGTCTGCGCTCCTGGCCCATCTGATCCCCATGGAATATTGTCGCACAATAATGTCAATTATTGCAAGACAATATTTGCGAGTCTGTCGTGGGCGGAAATCAATCCAGCCCCCCGCGCAAACCATAGGATGAAACGGACGGAAAGGTGCAGCCACGATGGTCACACGCGAAGAAGTAGAAGCAGCGTACTCACGGACAGCGGGCTGGGTCCGCCACACGCCCCTTGCCGAGAGCGGCGACCAGGAGCCGTACCACCTGTGGTTCAAATGCGAATACATGCAGCACACGGGCTCCTTCAAAGCCCGTGGCGCGTTCAACCGGCTCCTCACAGCGAAGGAAAACGGCGAGCTGGACCCGGCAGTCGGCGTCGTGGTGGCGTCCGGCGGCAACGCAGGCCTGGCCAACGCGTACGCGGCAGCCAAACTCGGAGTCCCGGCAACGGTGTTCGTCCCGGAATCCGCACCGGCGAACAAAGTCCACAAGCTCTATGCCATTGGCGCCACCGTGGTCCAGGGCGGGGCCGAGTACGCCGAAGCCTATGCGGCTGCCGTGCGCTTCGCCGAGGAGAAGGGCGCGGTCTACTGCCACGCCTACGACCAGCCGGAGATCGTGGCCGGCGCCGGTGGGGTGGGGCTTGAGCTGCTGGATGAACTGCCCGACGTCGACGCAATCCTCGTTGCTGTCGGCGGCGGCGGATTGATGGGCGGCATTGCGGCCGCGGCAGAGGGCAGGGCGCACGTTGTGGGTGTCGAACCTGAAACAGTTCCAACTTTGCACACGGCGTTGGCCAAGGGTGAGCCCGTGGACGTGGCTGTCTCCGGGATCGCCGCGGACTCCCTGGGAGCCCGGCGGATTGGTGAGATCGGCTTTGGAGTTGCCCGCCGCACAGGTGTCCAGAGCGTCCTTGTCACGGATGAGGACATCGTCCAGGCGCGTCGTGCACTCTGGGAGAAGCACAGGATAGTGGTGGAACACGGTGCGGCCGCAGCCTACGCGGCGTTGCTGTCCGGCGCCTACACCCCAAAGGCGGGCGAAACCGTGGCAGTGATCCTCTGCGGGGCCAACACGGACCCCGCCCACTTCTAACCGCACCCCAGCCGGCCCGCACCCAAGTAGGTCGCAGAAGAGCGCGTTTTGAGCTCTCTAAACGCGCGCTACTGCGACTCAGTTGGGTCAGCGGACACAAGAATCCCCGCCGGTGATGTCCGGCGGGGATTCGGCGTCGGCAGGTCTGCCCTGCCACAGCGGTTCCTACTTTTTGGGCAGGCCTGCCGGGTTCAGTTCGGACGCGGGAATCGCCTCGGAAGAAAGGCCCCAACGGTCCAGGATCTTGCCGTAGTTGCCATCCTTGATAAGGGTGTTGAGTGCAGCCTGGGCAGCCACGGCCAAACCGTTGCCCTTCTGAGTGGTGAATGCGATTTCGGCCTTCAGCGGCCAACCACCTTCGAGGGTGCCCACTTCCTTGGTCTTGCCATCCTTCGCGGCCTTGTACGCCGCGGACGCGTTTGGCCCGAACGTGAGGTCCGCGCGTCCTGACTGGAGGGCAAGCTGGGAGGCGGAGTCGTCGTCGTAATACTGGAACTCAACCGGCTTCAAGCCGTTATTCTTGTTCTCCTCGTCCCAGCGGACCAGGATGGCTTCCTGGTTGGTGCCCGAGCCGACGATGATGCGCTTGCCGGCTACGTCCTTGGCTTCCTTGACCTCGCCGATGTCCGAGTCGGTCTTGGCGTAGAAGCCCAGGAGGTCATTGCGGTACGTGGCGAAGTCGAACTTCTCCTTGCGGGCCTCGGTGACGGTGACGTTGGAGAGAACGGCCTCGTACTTGCCGGACTCGACGCCCAGCGGCCAGTCGGCCCAAGCCACGGGAAGAACCTCAACCTGCAGGCCCAGGCTCTCGCCCACGGCATAAGCGATGTCCACTTCGCTGCCGATCAGGGTTTTGTTGTCCGTGGCGAAGGTGCTCAACGGGGGAGTGCCGCCGGTGGTCACTACGGTCAGCTTGCCGTCGGCTTTGATGGCGTCCGGAACCAGAGCTGCCGCGGCAGAGTCCACCGTCACCTTGATGCGGTCCTGCTGCGGGGTCAGGTTGAACTCTTTGGTGGAAGAGCTCGACGCCGGAGCGGACGCACCTGTCGCCGCCGTCGCACCCGGGTCCGAGCAGGCCGCGAGCCCGAGCAAAGCGGTGGCGGCCAGCGCCGCGGTGACGCCGGTCTTGGCTGCAAAACGTGCCATTGGTTCTCCTTGGGTTCGTCCTGGTCATCGCGACAGGGCGGTCTGATGCGTACTTGTGGCTGCAACTATCCGGCAGCCCACTGATGCAGGTCAAAGTGCTCTGAAACGCTGGGATACAGGGGTTCACGGCGGTTAATCGGGCGTCGAACGGGGTCACAAAAGCCTCCCGGGTACGGGTGGAAACCACCGCGCGACGCAACTCACAGAAATAAGCCGGGCGCCGCCGTCGTTGTCGCTTAAGTGCCCGGCAATCAACCGTGCGGGCACCGAAACGTACCGAAAGGCCTTCCTGTGACTGTTCCTCTTTCCATCCTCGACCTGGCAACCATCGGCAAGGGCCAGACGGTGGCGGAAAGCCTCGCTGGCAGCGTGGCCATGGCACAGAAGGCCGAAGAGTTGGGCTACCGGCGGGTCTGGTACGCCGAGCACCACAACATGTCCGCGATCGCTTCCTCGGCCACAAGCGTGCTGATCGCCCACGTTGCCGCCCACACCAACACCATTCGCCTGGGAGCCGGCGGCGTCATGCTGCCCAACCATTCACCGCTGACCATCGCGGAGCAGTTCGGCACGCTGGAGACGCTGCACCCGGGGCGGATCGACCTCGGACTGGGACGCGCGCCGGGCAGCGACCAGAACACCATGCGGGCACTGCGCCGAGACCACACATCCTCGGACAGGTTCCCGCAGGACGTCCTGGAACTTCAGGGCTACCTTACCGGACCCACCCGCATCCAGGGTGTCGAAGCCACACCGGGCAAGGGCACCAACGTGCCGCTCTACATCCTGGGATCCTCGCTGTTCGGCGCCCAACTGGCCGCTCAGTTGGGCCTTCCCTACGCGTTTGCTTCACACTTTGCTCCGGCTGCCTTGCAGGACGCTGTTGCGGTCTACCGACGCGAATTCAAGCCCTCGGATCAGTTGTCCGAGCCGCATGTGATCGCCGGTGTTAACGCCACTGCTGCGGACTCCAACGCCGAGGCCCAAGCCATCCACCTGGCCGTGAAGCGTGCCCGCGTTTCGTTGTTCTTCGGTGGTGGCCGCGAGTTCACGGATGAAGAAGCGGACATGGTGCTCGACTCCCCGCAAGGCCAGCACATCGCCCAGATGATGAAGTTCTCAGCCGTGGGAACCAAGGACGTGGTGCACGACTACCTTGATGAGTTCGCGGCGTTCGCTGACGCCGACGAGCTGATCGTGGCGCACCAGAGCATCGGCACCGAAGAGCGTTTGCGGTCCGTGGAACTGGTGGCCGAGGTCGCGGGCTTGGTTCCCGCATAAATCCAAGGAAAAGCTTTACGCGTTTGCAATCTACTAGGTAGTCAAGCGAAACCGTCCGGGCGGAGACTGTAGTTATCCGCTTCGGAAGGGTCTGCCATGCCTACGCACTTGAATCAATCAGTTGCCGATTCCGCGCTGCTGATGAAATCGCTCCCGCTTGGCCTGCTCCGAACGGTGCTCCAATCCGACGCGGAGAACGGCATCACCCCGCAGTTGTTCGCGGAGCTCAGGGTCCTCGCCCGGGTTCCTGGTTTGCTGGTGGCCTGCAACTATGGCGGCACCCTCTGCTCGGCTGAGGGCGTTTCCACCGAGACGTTGCCCCTGGACAGCGCAGCCGTGGCACTCCGTGCCTTGGCTGCGCTGCCGAACACGCATACGGCCATCATTTCCGGCCGGTCCCTCAGGGATCTGGCCGCGGTGTCCAGGCTGCCGGCGGAAGTCCATCTGGTGGGGTCCCACGGGGTGGAGTTCGACATGGGCTACGCCTACACGCTCTCGCTCGCCACCGAACAGTTGCTTCAACAGGTGGCCACCGCGCTGACGGAAGCCATCGGTTTCGAAAAGGGCATCAGCGTTGTCCGCAAGCCTGTGGGCGTCGCCGTGCACACCCGGCCGGCGACCCCTGAAGTAGTGGACCGGGTGATTTTCGCTTCGCAGAAGATTGCCATCGAGTTTGGTCTGTACTTCATCATTGACGGAACGGTCCTGGACCTTACCGTCGAAGAACCAGCCAAGGGACAAGCCCTTGAACAGCTCCGTGCGAGGCTTGGCGTCAGCGCCGCGCTGTACGCGGGCGACGCCGAAAGCGACGAAAAGGCGCTCGCAACCCTGCGCGGCCCGGACCTGGGCTTGCACGTCGGGCCGGGGGATACGACGGCGGGACACACCATCCCGGATCCGGAGTCCTTTGCGCACGTGCTGGCTTTGTTGTTCGAACTGCGGCGGGCGTGGTTGTTCGGCGAAGACGCGGTGGGTCTGGAACGCCATTCGATGATCGGCAACGGCAGCTCCACTGCGTTGATCACCCCGGATGCCAAGGTTTGCTGGATGAGCCACCCCTTGCCGGATTCCGGGTCCCTGTTTGCCCATATCCTGGGCGGTGATCCCGCCGGCCATTTCAGCATTGAGCCCGTGAAGCCGTCCCAGGTGCTGGCGCAACGCTATGTGGACAACACCATGATCGTGGAGACCCGCTGGGCCGATGTCACGGTGACCGACTATTTGGAGCCCGCACCCGAGGGCATCACCAGCCTGGTCCGTGTCCTGTCCGGGACGGGCAACGCACGCGTGGTGTTCGCGCCAAGGCCTGACTACGCCAATGCGCCGTTCAACATGGAGATCCGCGGCGATGAGGTCCACATCATCGGGACGTCGGACCCGATCATCCTCTCGGCGCCGGGTGTTGTTTTTACCATTACCAACGATGCCAAGTACGCCACGGCAACGGCAGAGGTCGTTTTGGGCGATGGTCCCGTAGTGCTGAATATGCGCTGCGGTGACACCGAGCCGCCACCCGCGGACCCGGCAGGCGAACCTCACCGGCGTGCCGCCGTCGGGCTGGCAGCGCGTGAGTGGGTCAAGGCATTGCAGCTGCCCAGCATCAAGACCTCGCTGGTGCGGCGTTCCGCTCTGGTGCTGAAGTCGCTGGTCCACCAGCCCACTGGCGCAGTGCTGGCCGCGCCCACCACGTCCCTGCCGGAAGGTATTGGCGGCACGCGTAACTGGGATTACCGGTATTGCTGGCTGCGGGACGGGTCCATGACCGTGAACTCGTTGGTGTCGTTGGGATCCACTGAAGAAGCAGACGGTTTCCTGGGATGGCTGGGCCGGATTCTGGAGAACGCGCCGGGACCGGAATGGCTGCACCCCCTCTATTCGGTGACGGGCGCGCCGCTGTCCACGGAGGCCATTGTTGAGAGCCTTCCCGGCTATGCGGGGTCGCGGCCGGTGCGGATCGGCAACGCCGCGGACCACCAGGTGCAATTGGACGTTTTTGGGCCCATCGCCGAGCTGATCCACGATCTTGCCGAACGGCGCGGATACCTTCCGGACCAGCACTGGTTCCTCATGGAGCAGATGGCGCACGCTGTGCTGGCCCGTTGGCACGAGCCGGACCACGGGATTTGGGAAGCCCGCAGGCCGCCGCGGCACCATGTGTACACCAAAGTCATGTGCTGGATGACGCTGGATCGGGCGCTCAGGACTGCCGCTTTGCATGGCAGGGTTCCTCATGCGGACTGGTCGCCCACCGCGGACACCATTCGCGAAGAAGTCCTGCGCGAGGGCTGGGATTCATCCGCTGCGTCTTACACCGTGGCCTACGACAGCCCGGACCTCGATGCTGCCGTCCTGCACATCGGCTTGTCCGGCCTGCTTGACGCCCAAGACCAGCGTTTCCTGGACACCGTGACTGCCGTCGAACGCGAACTTCGCGTGGGGCCTACCGTTTTCCGTTACAGGTACGACGACGGCTTGCCGGGTTTGGAGGGCGGCTTCCACATCTGCACCACGTGGCTGATCGAGGCGTACCTTTCCGTGGGTCGCCTGGATGATGCGTTGGAGCTGTTCAACCAGTTGGTGGCATTGTTCGGTCCCACGGGCCTGCTGCCCGAAGAGTACGACCCCGGCACTGAAACGCACTTGGGCAACCATCCCCAGGCGTACTCGCATCTGGGTTTCATTCGCTGTGCGCAGCTCCTGGACCACTATCTTGCCAGCGCGGACGTGGAGTAACCCAGCGCTAGGTGAGCAGCAGCGCCACGGCGATCATGGCGGGCACGGCCACGATGGTGGTGATGAGGACGGTGTCCTTGGCTACGGTGATCCCGGCTTGGTAGCGGTTGGCAGCGACAAACACGTTCTGGGCCGTGGGCAGCGCTGATGTCACCACGACGGCGAACAGCGCGTGCCCGTCCATCCCCAAGGCGAAACGGGCGAACAAGTACGCGATCAACGGGTGGACAACCAGTTTGAAGCCACTGGCCAACAAGGTGTCCAGCCGGCGGCCGGCGGCTTTCTGCAGGGGTTTGGAGCCGTTGAGGCTCATGCCGAACGCCATCAGCATGGCCGGAATCGCTGCTCCGCCGATCAGATGGATGGGCTCCAGAACCAGCGTCGGTACTTGGAATCCGGTCCCGGCCACCACCAGGCCGAGCGCCGAGCCCACGATCATGGGGTTCTTCACGATCATCAGCAGGAAGCGCAGGGGAGTGGTGCGATGCGAACTGGTGCTGGCGTCGAGGGCCATCAGATACATCGGGGTGAAGAACGCCAGTTGGAAGATCAACAACGGAGCCACATAGCTCGCATCGCCCAGGACAAACACGGCGATGGGGATGCCCAGGTTGGCCGAGTTGGCCAGCGATGCGCTCATGGAGGACATCAGTGCTTCCGGCATGGCCCGTTTCAGCCAGAACTTGACGATCAGGAAGAACAGCAGGCCGGTGAGGACGGCACCCACGGCGGTGACCAGGAGCGGTGCGGCGAAGACATCGTGCAGCTTGGCCTTGCTCAAGGTCTCGAAGAGGAGCGCCGGGCTTGCAACGAAGAACGTCAGTGAACTCAGCACCGACCTTGCGTTCTCGCCCAGGATCTCCCGGCGTCCCACGAACATGCCCACCAGGATGATCGCCCAGACAACAAAGAACCCCGACAGGACGCCAATCATGACAGCATGCGGGTGGGGATTCGTTGGCTCACGGGTAACAGCCTAGCCAGAACCGGCCCCTGAGTAAGCGCTTTCTCGCGATTGTTCCGCTATGCGGACACTGGAGTTTTTGTACAGCTAATGACCTTATAGGGCCGTCTTGGCGGCATTATCTGTACAAAAACGCGCTCGACGTGGAACCTTAGCTGAGGTGCGCTGCGTTGCTCAGCGCGTGCGGCGGGCGCATCAGCCCGGGGGTGTGGCCCTCTGCGGGGTCGTTGCCGAGCTGCAGGATCGTGTTGTCCTTGCCCACGTGGACCACCTTGGGTTCGTAGGCCCTGGCTTCCTCCGTGGTCATTTCTGCGTAGGTGATCAGGATGACGGTGTCGCCAACATGGACCATATGGGCGGCCGCGCCGTTGATGCCGATCACGCCGGAACCGCGCTCGCCGGCAATGGTGTACGTCTCCAAGCGGGCGCCGTTGGTGACGTCCACAATGGAAACCAGCTCGCCGGGCAGGATGTCGGCCGCGTCCAGGAGGTCCAGGTCGACAGTGACCGAACCGACGTAGTGGAGGTCGGCATGGGTCACCGTTGCGCGGTGGATCTTGGACTTGAACATTGTGCGGATCATAATGCGATCAGTTTAGCGCGGCACCCTCATCCGGCGCTGTGACGTACCAGACGTTCAGCCGGTTCGTAGCGTTCCAGGCTCGTTCCTGCCACCACCAGCCCACGCAGCTCGGCCAGCCCGCCGGCCACCACTCCGGCAGCGCGCGCTTGGACCAGGACATTGCCCTGGGCAGTCGCCTCAACGGGTCCTGCGATAACCGGTTTGCCGGTGGCATCGGCAGTGAGCTGGCACAGGAGCCGGTTTTGCGAACCTCCACCTACAATGTGCACCACGCGGGTGCTGCGGCCTGTAAGGCGCTCGGCGTCGGCCAGCGTTCGGGCGTACCCGGCGGCGAGGCTGTCCATAATGCACCGCACGACGACGGCAGGCCGGTCCGCGAGCACCGCACCTGTGTTGCGCACGGCTGCGCGGATACGGTCCGGCATGTTGTCGGGGGCAGTGAACGCAGGATCATCGGCATTGATCTGCGGGCCGTCGGCCGGAAGCGCAGCCGCCGAGTCCAACAGCGCCGGGAGTGCCTGCGTGTAACCTTCCGCTGCCCACGCACGCTGGCATTCGCTGAGGAGCCACAGACCACCCACGTTGCGGAGGTAGCGGATGGTGCCTTCCACGCCGCGTTCGTTGGTGAAGTTGGCCTTACGACTGGCTTCGGTGAGGACGGGTTGATCCAGTTCGACGCCCACCAACGACCAGGTTCCGGAGGAGATGTACGCGAAATCCGGGTCTTCAGCGGGGACCGCTGCCACGGCCGAGGCGGTGTCGTGCGAACCCACGGCAACCACGGTGGTGCCCGCGGAGAGGCCCGTCTGCTCAAGGATCCCGGGCAACAGGGTGCCCACGGTTTCCCCCGGCTGGATGAGCTCAGGGAAGATGTTCCGGGGCAGTCCCAGGGCGCCAAGGAATTCGGTGGCCCACTCGCCGGCCACGGCATCGAACAAGCCGGTGGTGGAAGCGTTCGTGGCTTCAGTCCGGCGCTCACCTGTCAGCAGGAAGGCGATCAGGTCCGGAATCAGCAGGGCTTGCACACCATCAAGATTCGGCTCCGCTGCGAGCTGGTACAGGGTGTTGAACTGCAGGAACTGAAGTCCCGTGGTGGCATACAGCGTTTCAGGAGAAATTGCTGAGTGCACACGCTCCACGGTCGCCCTGCTGCGCTCGTCCCGGTAGCTGAACGGCACCGAGGTGAGGTCCCCGGCATCGTTCACCAAGCCATAGTCCACCGCCCACGTGTCGATGCCGATGCTCACGATGCGCTCGCCGTTCCCACGCGCCAACGCAGCGGCAGCCGCCAGGCCCTTGAGCACCTCAGCGAACAGGGCGTCGAAATCCCAGCGGAGGCCGCCGTCGAGCTCTACAACCCCGTTGGGAAAGCGGTGGATGGTCTCGAGGGACACCCCGGACGTGGCGGAGACGCGGCCCAGCATGACGCGCCCGGAGGAGGCCCCGATGTCGATGGCGGCGAACACGGCGTTGCGGCCCGCGGGAGCGGACACCGCCCCGGCGTGTGCCGGGACGGTGCTCGCGATGGTTCCGTTGATCACTATCAGTCCTAGCGGAGGAATGCTGCCGCGACGCCGGCGTCCACGGGGATGTGGAGGCCGGTGGTGTGCGACAGTTCGTTGCTGGTGAGCACGGACGCGGCGTTGGCCACGTGTTCCGGGAGGACTTCGCGCTTGAGGAGCGTGCGCTGGGCGTAGTACTTGCCCAGCTCTTGCTCGTCCACGCCGTACACCGCGGCACGCTTGGCGCCCCAGCCGCCGGCGAAGATGCCGGAGCCGCGGACCACGCCGTCGGGGTTGATGCCGTTGACGCGGACACCGTACTCGCCCAATTCAGCGGCGAGCAGACGGACCTGGTGCGCTTGGTCCGCCTTGGTGGCCGAGTAGGCGATGTTGTTGGGGCCTGCGAACACGGAATTCTTGGAGGAGATGTAGATGATGTCTCCGCCCAGGCCCTGATCGATCATGACCTTGGCTGCGGCCTTGGAGACCAGGAAGGAGCCCTTGGCCATGACGTTGTGCTGCAGGTCCCAGTCCTTCTCGGTGGTTTCCAGCAGCGGCTTGGAGATGGACAGGCCTGCGTTGTTGACCACCAGGTCCACGCCACCGAACGCGAGCACGGCTTCCTGGATGGCAGCGGCGATCTGGGCTTCGTCGGTCACGTCGGCCTGGACGCCGATGGCGACGTCGGAGCCGCCCAGTTCCTCGGCTACCTTTTGTGCGTTCTCAAGGTTCAGGTCGGCAATAACGACGCACGCGCCGTCGGACGCCAACCGGGTGGCGATCGCCTTGCCAATGCCCGACGCCGCACCGGTCACCAGTGCGATGCGGGTGGCGTGGGACTTGGGCTTCGGCATGCGTGCGAGCTTGGCTTCTTCCAGCGCCCAGTACTCGATGCGGAATTTCTCGGATTCCTCGATCGGTGCGTAGGTGGAAATGGCCTCGGCGCCGCGCATGACGTTGATGGCGTTGGTGTAGAACTCGCCGGCCACGCGGGCGGTCTGCTTGTCCTTGCCGAAGGAGAACATGCCCACGCCGGGGATCAGCACGATGGCCGGGTCGGCGCCGCGGAGGGCAGGGCTGCTCTCGTCGGCATGACGGTCGTAGTAGGCCTGGTAGTCCTCGCGGTACGCGGCGTGCAGTTCCTTCAGGCGGTTGATCGAGTCTTCGATCGTGGCGTCGGCCGGGAGGTCCAGGACCAGCGGCTTGACCTTGGTGCGGAGGAAGTGGTCCGGGCAGGAGGTGCCCAGCGCGCCGAGGCGCGGGTGCTCTTCCGCGGCAAGGAATTCGAGAACGACGGCGTCATCACTGAAGTGCCCCAGCTGCGGTTTGTCGGTGGAGGCCAGGCCGCGGATCACCGGTGCCAGGGCAGCAGCCTTGGCTTTGCGCTCAGTTTCGGGGAGGGCGCCGTAGCCGGGGAGCGCGGCGCCGAAGGGCTCGGACTTACCGTTGTCCTTGATGTAGTTCTCGGCCTGGTCAATGATCCAGAGCGAGTTGGCCTCGGCCTCTTCGCTGGTGGCACCCCAGGCGGTAATGCCGTGGCCGCCCAGGATAGTGCCGATGGCCTGCGGGTTGGCTTCCTTGATCGCGGCGATGTCCAGGCCCAGCTGGAAACCGGGGCGGCGCCACGGAACCCAGACAACCTTGTCGCCGAAAACCTTGGAGGTCAGGGCTTCGCCGTCAACGGCGGTGGCGATGGCGATGCCGGAATCCGGGTGTAGGTGGTCAACGTGAGCAGCGTCAACGAGGCCGTGCATGGCGGTATCGATCGACGGTGCAGCGCCGCCCTTGCCGTGCAGGCAGTAATCGAAGGCGGCCACCATTTCGTCTTCACGCTCGACGCCGGGGTAAACATCCTTGAGTGCCTGCAGCCGGTCCAGCCGGAGTACTGCAAGGTTCTCTGCCTTCAGGGTGCCGAGGTCGCCGCCGGAGCCCTTGACCCACAGGAGCTCAACGTCCTGGCCCGTGACGGGGTCCTTCTCGGTGCCTTTTGCGGAGGTGTTGCCGCCGGCGAAGTTGGTGTTCCGCTTGTCCGCACCGAGGCGGTTGGAACGGGAGATCAGTTCTTCAACAGTGCTCATTTTGTTAAGCGCCCCATCCGGCTTGCTGGCCGCCTGCGCGGTCCTCGTTGATCTTCTTCTGGTATCCGCTGGCCTTGTACGCGGCCATCGGGTCGGCGGGCAGGCCGCGGGATTCGCGCCACTCGGCCAGGACCGGGCGGACATCGGTGTAGAAAGCATCGTTGAAGATGCCGTTGGCGGCCAGGACATCGCCTGCACGCTGGGCTTCGGAGAGTGCCGCGGTGTCAATCAGCAGGGCGCGGGCGGTCATTTCCTGGACGTTGAGGACCGAGCGGATCTGCCCCGGGATCTTCTCTTCCAGGTTGTGGCACTGGTCCAGCATCAGCGCGACACCGGAATCCTTACCGAAACCGCCACCACGGATGACCTCGTGCATGATGCGGAACAGCTGGAACGGATCAGCCGCGCCAACAATCAGGTCATCATCGGCGTAGAAGCGGGAGTTGAAGTCGAACGAGCCGAGCTTGCCCAGGCGCAGGAGCTGCATGACGATGAACTCGATGTTGGTGCCCGGAGCATGGTGGCCGGTGTCCAGGCAGACGAACGCCTTCTCACCCAGGGCCAGGGTCTGCGCGTAGGAGGTACCCCAGTCCGGGACATCGGTGTGATAGAAAGCGGGCTCGAAGAACTTGTACTCCAGAACCAGGCGCTGCTCGTCACCGAGTCCTGCGTAGATCTCTTGGAGGGACTCGGCGAGGCGGTCCTGGCGGCCGCGGATATCGTCCTGGCCCGGGTAGTTGGTGCCATCGGCAAGCCAGATCTTCAGATCCTTGGAACCCGTGGCGTGCATAATCTCAATGCATTCCAGGTGATGATCGATGGCACGGCGGCGCACCGACTCGTTGGACGAGGTCAGGGAGCCGAACTTGTACTCGTCATCCTGGAACGTGTTGGAGTTGATGGTGCCCAGCCCAACACCCAGACCCGCGGCGTACTCGCGCAGTGCTGCGTAGTCATCCACCTTGTCCCACGGAATGTGCAGTGCCACGGTGGGTGCCAACCCGGTGAGCTCGTGGACTTTGGCGGCGTCGGCGATCTTCTCCTGGACGGTGCGCGGAGTACCCGGAGTGCCGAAGACCTTGAACCGGGTCCCGGAATTACCGTAGGCCCAGGACGGCACTTCAATGGCCAGTTCCCCTAGACGGCCCAGGGCCGATTCTGTGGTGTTCATGCTTGTTCCTTTTGGTATTCGTGGGCGGCTGAGTCTGTACTAATGTGTGCGCCGGTGGCTGCGTCCGTGACGGCGGCTGTGGCGGCGAGTTGGTCCTCAAGGTTGAAAACTTCTTCAACGACCTCGAAGCCCTGGTCCGGGGGAAGGTCGCTGTTCGCAAAGAGGGTGGCCATTTCGGCCTGCCAGCGCGCGTTGACCTCTGTCACGGCCATGCGGGCTTGGGCGGCTTCGTAGTCTGCGCACTCCAGGTAGCCGATCAACTGGCCGTCCGGTGCGAGGAACAACGAGTAGTTGTTCCAGCCTGCATCCTTCAGCGCTTTCAGCATTTCCGGCCATACTGCAGCGTGGCGTTGCTTGTACTCGGCCATCAGTTCCGGGTGGACTGAGGAGCGGAAACAAACCCTCATGTGCGGTTCTCCAGGGTTACTCGTCTTTGAATCGTTTCATTTGTTACGATTCAAATTACCCTCGTAAACGGGAGGGTGTCAAGGCGTTTCCAGCACATTGACGTCAGCCAGCGGAGATCGGAAAGCATGTCCCAGACAGCCAGCATCAAAGACGTTGCCACCCACGCCCAGGTAGCAGTGGGAACTGTTTCCAATGTGCTGAACTATCCGGACAGGGTTTCGCAGAGGACCAAGGAACGCGTGCTTAAATCCATCGCCGAACTCGGCTTCGTCCGCAACGATGCCGCCCGCCAGCTCCGCGCAGGCCAGAGCCGGACCATCGGATTGATTGTGCTTGACGTTGGAAACCCCTTCTTCTCCTCTGTGGCCCGTGCCGCGGAGGATGCTGCCACGGCGCTGGGGAGCGTGGTCCTTGTGGGCGACAGCGGTCAAGACTCCTCCCGCGAAGCCCATTACATGGACCTTTTCCAGGAGCAGCGCGTCCAAGGCCTGCTCATCTCACCTGTGGGTGACGTGGGTGAGCGGATAGACACCCTGCGCGAACGCGGCGTGCCCACTGTTCTGGTGGACGAACTTGCAGATACCGATCGCTGCAGCTCTGTGTCAGTGGATGACCAGGAAGGCGGGTATCTGGCCGCCAAGCACCTGCTGGACCTGGGCCGCCGTCGTCTGGCTTTTGTTGGTACGCCGTCCATCCGCCAGGTAGCCAGCCGCCTCAAGGGCGCCCAGCGTGCCGTGGCTGAGGTGTCAGGGGCCAGCGTTGAAGTCCTCGACTCCGCCGGGCAGACCGTTCTTGCGGGCCGACAGGTGGGCAACAGCCTGGTGGAACGCGCCCCCGAACTTCGGCCTGAGGCAGTCTTCTGCTCCAACGACCTCCTGGCGCTCGGCGTCATGCAATCCCTGACGATGCTGCGGACTGTCCGGATCCCCGAAGACATCGCGCTCATTGGTTACGACGACATCGACTTCGCCATCTCCGCAGTGGTGCCGCTGTCTTCCATCCGGCAGCCCACAGAGGCGCTGGGCAGGACGGCGATAGAGTTGCTCGCCGAGGAACAGGACAACGGCGGGACCAAGCACCGGGCAGTCGTGTTCACGCCCGAGTTGGTGGTCCGCCAAAGCACTGCGGGCTCAGTTGGGTAGCTACAGGGCGTAGATGCTCCAGGACGCCGTGTGTGACGCGCCGGGTTCCAGTCGGATCAGGTCCTGGCCGCTGTTGAAGGCATCCGGCGGACACGTCATGGGCTCCACGGCCAGGCCGATTCGGCCCGGGATCGGTTCCGGCTTGTCAGCCGTATGGATCTGCAGCCACGGGCAGCTCTCGTCCCAGGACATCCCGACGCCGGAACCTCCGACGCCGGTGCCCGCCGGGTCCCGCACGGAAAGCCGCGCCAGCCCGCCGTCGAACGTTATGTCGGTAAAGGCGTGGTCGATTTCGGTGCTGCCGATGGCGCGCGGGGAACGGAAGTCGAAAGCGTGATTTTCCACTGGCACAGTGCCGACGGGCAGGAGCCTGTCCGGGGTGACCTCGAGGAACGAATCGGCGGCAAACTCCAGGACCCACTCATCCAGCGGTGAAGAACCGGCCACGAGGTACGGATGCGGGCAGACGCCGTAGGGGGCAGCGACGTCGGCGGCGTTCCGGGCTGTCACGGAGCTATGAAGCCCGGCGTCGTCCAGCGTAAACCGTGCCTCAAGCTCCAGGACGAAGGGGTAGCCCGCCGTCGGGCCCACCGTGCACGTCAAGGTGAGCGACCCGGCGTCGGACTCCTTCCGCGTCCAGTCGAGCGGGAAGGCGAGCCCGTGCAAGGCAGTGGCACGTTCGGGTTCGTTGACTGGAAGCTGATGCTTGGTGCCATCGAAAACGTACGCGCCGTCAGCAATCCTGTTGGGCCACGGTGCGGCGATGACGCCACGGTAGTCCGGGATCGGCCCGCCGGCGGGGAACGGGACAACCAGGTCCCGGCCCTCGAACTGGAGAACACGAAGGGCAGCCGCGCGGGCGGTCACAACAGCCGTGTAACCGCCCGCGCCCAGCGTGAATTCAGTGCTCACAGGCCGCCGGCCAGCTTGTAATAGGCGGCGTTCCAGTTGAGTTCCTTCTTGAACTGTTTGATGGTGGTGCCTTCGTCGATAGTGAGGAGTTCGGTCTTGGCGATTTCGGCGAAGTCCTCGAACACGTCCAGGCCCACCTGCGTGGACAATACCGTGTGGTGTGCGGCGCCGGCGGTGAGCCACGCGGCGGCAGAGGTGGCGAAGTTGGGCTTCGGCTCCCAGAGTGCGCGGGCCACGGGCAGGTTGGGGAGCGGCTGGTCGAGGTCCACCACGTTCACCACGTTGGCCACCAGGCGGAATCGATCACGCATGTCGGAGAGCGCAACGACGATGCCGGGGCCGGCATCGGTGTCGAACACCATGCGAACGGGGTCTTCCTTGCCGCCGATGCCCAGCGGGTGGATCTCTACACGCGGCTTTGTGGCGGTCAGCGACGGGCAGACCTCCAGCATGTGCGCGCCCAGGATCTTCTCACTCCCCGGCTCCAGATGGTAGGTGTAGTCCTCCATGAGCGACGCGCCGCCGGGCAGGTCGCCGCCCATGACCTTGGCGGCACGGACCAGGATGGCGGTCTTCCAGTCGCCCTCGGCGCCGAAGCCGTACCCGTCGGCCATCAGGCGCTGGACAGCCATGCCGGGGAGTTGGCGCAGCTCACCCAGGTCTTCGAAGGACGTGGTGAACGCTGCAGAACCGTTGGCTTCCAGGAAGCTGCGCAGTCCCAGTTCGATCTTGGCGCTGTAGCGCAGCGATTCGTGGCGGGCACCGCCTGCTTTTAGCTCGTCAGCCACCTCGTAAAGGCGCTCGTACTCGGCAACCAAGGCGTCGACGTCGGACTCTGCGGCCGTGTGGACAGCCTCGGCGAGCTCGTTGACGGACCAGGTGTTCACCGAGACGCCGAAGCGCAGCTCGGCTTCGGTCTTGTCACCTTCGGTGACGGCGACGTTGCGCATGTTGTCGCCGAAACGGGTCAGCTTCAGCGTGCGGACGGCGGCCCAGCCGGCCGAGGCGCGCTGCCAGGCGCCCACTTGGCGGGCGACCTCCGGGTTGCTGACATGCCCGACGACGGTCTTCCGCGGCACGCCGAGGCGCGACTGGATGTACCCGAACTCCCGGTCGCCGTGGGCTGCCTGGTTCAGGTTCATGAAGTCGAAATCGATGTCAGCCCAAGGAAGGTCCCGGTTGGCCTGCGTGTGCAGGTGCAGCAACGGCTTGCGGAGCGCGTCCAGGCCCTGGATCCACATCTTGGCGGGGCTGAACGTGTGCATCCAGGCGGTCACGCCGATCACGGAGTCATTCGAATTGGCCTCCAGGGCGGTGCGGCGGATGGCGTCGGAATCGGTAAGGACCGGCTTCCATACGAGCTTGACCGGGACGTCGCTGCTGGCGTTCAGGGCGTTGGCAATCTCCTGCGACTGCGCTGCCACCTGCTTGAGGACATCCTCGCCGTAAAGGTGCTGGCTGCCGGTGAGGAACCAGACCTCGTACTGACCCAGGGAAGTGTTGTTGGCGGATGGGTTGTTGGCGCTGGGCATTTTCGTGGCTCCTGGGTGTTCTTGGGTTGTCGAGCTGGCTTGTGGCTGACCGCGTTAGCGGCCGTAAACGTTCTGGTATCGGTCGTAGAGGGACTCGATCTTGGCTGGGTCGATGGGTAACGGCTCACCGAGTTGACGGGAGATGTGGACCGTCCTGGCCACTTCCTCGCACATCACGGCGGCTTTGACGGCTTCGCGGGCGGTCTTGCCGATGGTGAACGGCCCATGGTTCTGCATCAGGACCGCGGGCGAGTTGGAGTTCTTGAGGGTTTCCACGATGCCCTGGCCGATCGAGTCGTCCCCGATCAGCGCAAACGGTCCAATGGGGATGGGGCCGCCGAATTCGTCGCCCATCATGGTCAGTACGCAGGGGATTTCTTCGCCGCGGGCAGCCCAGGCCGTGGCATAAGTGGAGTGTGTGTGGACCACGCCGCCTACCTCAGGCATGTGCCGGTAGACGTACGCGTGAGCGGCCGTATCGGAGGACGGGGAGAGGTCCGGGTTGCCCCAATCCACGGTGCCCGCGCTGCCGGTATTCATTCCCCGCACAGGTGTGCCATAAAGATCAGTGACCACCATGAGCTCCGGTGTGAGCTCGTCGTAGGAGACGCCCGAAGGCTTGATGACCATGAGATCGTGCCCGGGGATCCGGCCCGAGACGTTGCCCGCGGTCCACACCACCAGTTCGTAGCGGGTCAGCTCGGCGTGCAGCTCGCAAACTTCCTTGCGGATCCTTGCAATGGACTCCAGGAGGGCGCTCATGCGGAGGCTCCTTCGAGGGTGCTGGATTGGGTGGCCGCACCTTGTTGCCCCGAACCTTGGATCGCAGCGCGTTGAATGGCTTTGAGGCGGTGCATGACGTTGTTGGTGCCGCGGCCGAAGTAGTCGTGCAGGGCTTTGTATTCCTGGAAGAGGACCTCGTAGGCCGCCACGTTCTCGGGGATGGGGGTGTAGACCGCGCCGGGAGCTGCTGCCATGGAGGCTGCGGCTTCGCGGATGTCCTTGTACTTCCCGGCAGCGACAGCTGCGTGGATCGCCGAGCCCAGCGCAGGACCCTGCTCGGAGCCGATGGTGGAGAGCTGCAGGCCAGTGATGTCGGCGTAGACCTGCATCAGGAACTTGTTCTTCAGGAGCCCCCCGGCCACGATGAATTCCTTGACCGGAACGCCCGAATCGCGGAACGCGTCCACAATGGTGCGGGTGCCGAAAGCCGTGGCTTCCAGCAACGCCCGGTACGTGTCCTCAGGTTTGGTGGCCAAGGTCTGGCCTACCACCACGCCGGACAGTTCGTGGTCCACCAGCACTGAGCGGTTGCCCGAGTGCCAGTCCAGCGCGATCAGGCCGTGCTCGCCGATTGCCTGCTTCTCCGCGAGCTCGGTCAGGTATTCGTGGATACCCAGACCCTTGTCTTTGGCGGCCTGGTGGTACTCCGGCGGGACGCCGTTCTTGGTGAACCAGCCGAAGATGTCGCCAACTCCGGACTGGCCGGCTTCATATCCCCAGAGGCCGTCCACGATGCCGCCGTCCACGACTCCGCACATGCCGGGGACTTCGCGCAGCACGTCGCCGTTCATGACGTGGCACGTGGAGGTTCCCATGATGGCCACGAGCTGTCCGGGTTCCACGGCGTTCGCGGCCGGTGCGCTGACGTGGGCGTCAACATTTCCCACGGCCACGGCGATCCCAGCGGGGAGTCCGGTCCAGGCAGCGGCTTCGTCGGTGAGGTAGCCCGCGGCATCGCCCAAACGGCCGATGGTGTGTTCCAGCTTTTCGGACACGAAGCCCTTGAAATCGGGGTTCAACGCCGCTAGGAAGTCCTCGGACGGGTACTTTCCATCCTGGTAAATGCCTTTATAGCCGGCGGTGCAGGCGTTGCGGACGTAGCTGCCGCAGAGCTGCCAAACGATCCAGTCGGCCGCCTCAACCCAGTGATCCATGGCGCCATAGACTTCCGGATCTTCCTCAAGAAGCTGAAGTCCCTTAGCGAACTCCCACTCCGAGGAAATCAGGCCGCCGTAGCGGGGAAGCCAGGACTCGCCCTGTTCTTCAGCAAGCTTGTTGATGCGGTCAGCCTGCGGCTGGGCTGCGTGGTGGCGCCAAAGCTTCACGAATGCGTGGGGCCGGTCCGCGAAGCGTTCCAGTTCGTTCAGCGGCGTGCCGTCTGCCGTCGTCGGAACCATGGTGCAGGCGGTGAAGTCGGTGGCGATGCCCACCACGTTGGCCGGGTTGATGCCGGCGTCTGCGACGGCGGCCGGAACGGCACTGCGCAGTACGTCACGGTAGTCGTTGGGGACCTGAAGGGCCCAGTCGGCCGGGAGGCGCTGGCCGGAACCGGGGAGCTTTTCCGACACGACGGCGTGCGGATACTCGAACACGCCGCTGCCAAGTTCTGCCCCGTCCGATACACGCACGACGACGGCGCGCCCGGACAAAGTGCCATAGTCCACGCCAATGACGAACTGCTCGTCCAGCGGAAGGAATTCAGAGGTATTCATGGGGTCTCCATCCGGCTGGCCAAGGCCTCTTTGCCGGGGGTCGGGGTGGAAAAGTGAAGAAGGTCTGATGCAATTGTTAGCGCTCACAACTTTGATGTCAAGAGCTGTTCGCGTGGAATGGGTACTTACGAAGGAAGCGGGCCCCGAACGCTCCCAACCAGGTCGCAATAGATGCCGTTCTGAGCACTCATAACGGCATCTTCTGCTACTTACTTGGGGAGGCGAAGCTTAGTGGGCGAGGGGGGCCGTGGTGGAGCGGATGACCAGGCGCGGCGTAACGGTGGCTGCCTCGACGGTCGTGCCGCCGTCCAGCCGATCCAGGAGCAACCTGATGCAGCGCTGGCCGAGTTCCTCAAAGTCCTGATCCACTGTTGTCAGCGGCGGGATGAAGTAGGCGGACTCGGGTTGGTCATCAAAGCCCACAACGCTGATGTCGGCGGGGACTTGCACGCCTGTCTCGTTGAAAGCGCGCAGGACGCCGAGAGCCATCTGGTCATTGGCGACGAATAGTGCCGTCACTGAACGGTCGGCGGCGATTTTCAGGCCTTCGCGGTAACCGCACTCAGCGCTCCAATCGCCCTCGATCAAGGTTCCCACTTCAAGCCCTGCTTCATTCAGCGCCTCCTGCCAGCCGTCAATACGGGCAGCGGCGTCAATCCAGTCAGCCGGCCCTGACAGGTGGCCGATGCGCTGGTGCCCCAGTTCCAAGAGATGCTCGACGGCGAGCTTGGCGCCCTGACGCTGGTCGACTGTGGCACCGCTCAGGTGTTCGTCCCCGACTGAGCCCACGGCCACCAAGGGCACTTGAACGGTGATGTCCCTCAGGACATCGAAGGTGCCGGGGTGGGGCACGGTCACCACAATGCCGTCAACGCCCTGATCCATGAAGTGGGCGACCGCGTCCTTGATGGTCTCGGGCGTCACTTCACGCAGAGCTGCGACACTGACAAAGTAGCCCGCATCCCGTGCCGCCTGCTGGACGCCGAGGAGCGTGTGGGACGGACCGTATTGGGCCATCTCGCTACCGAGGACTCCAATGGTTTGGGAGCGGCGGGTCACCAAGCTGCGTGCTGCCGTGTTCCGGCGATATCCCAGTTCCGTAATGGCATCTTCAACACGCTCGCGGGTCTTGGCGCTGACGTTGGGGTGGTTGTTCAGCACCCGGGAAACGGTCTGGTGGGAAACCCCCGCCACGCGGGCAACGTCCTCCATGACAGGCGGACGGGCTGGTGCAGATTGATCTGAGCTCACCCTGTCACGATAGAGCACCGACAGCCACGATTAGCTCATGGCCACCTTGGCGGCGTATTGGCGGTACCTCGTCAGGAACGCGGCGGTCCCATCGATTTCCTGGGGCTTCACGTCCACGCCATCCAACGGCCATTCAGGCAACTGGCCTGTGAGGACGCCTGCCGCTTGGCGGGCAGCGCCGTCGGCGACATACTCGCCTGGGCGGGGTACGAATACCGGCAGTCCGAAGGCTGAAGCTGCAACCTGCTGGACGGCTGCCGATTGCGCGCCTCCGCCCACCAGGATGATGCGCTGCGCGGAGACGCCCTGTGCCTGCAGCGCCGCCAGCCCGTCCGCCAGTGAACACAGCACACCCTCTACTGCGGCCCGGGCCAGATTGGCCGGTGTGTAGTTGGAGACCGTGATGCCGTGGAGGGAGCCGGTGGCATCAGGCAGGTTGGGTGTCCGTTCGCCCTCGAAGTACGGCACCAAAGTCAACCCCTCGGCACCCTCGGGAGCGGAGAGCGCCAGGGTGCCCAGTTCCTCCAACCCCACGCCGAGCAGTGCGGCCGTGGCATCAAAGACCCGTGTCGCGTTGAGCGTGCAGGCGAGGGGAAGGAAGTTGCCCGTGGCATCGGCAAAACCGGCAACCAGCCCACTGGCATCCTGCCCCGGAACATCGGACACCGCGAACACGGTCCCGGAAGTTCCAATGGAAATGACAACGTCCCCGACGGCGGCGCTGACGCCCAGGCCTGCTGCGGCGTTGTCGCCTGCCCCGGGTCCGATCAAAGCGCCCCCGGGCGTCTTGCCCGCAACTTCCAACGGCCGGACCACGACGGGCAGGATGGGGACATGGCCGAGCGTGCTTTCGAGCACCTCCGGCAGATACTCGCCGTTGTTGGCCGAGAAGTAGCCCGTACCTGAAGCGTCGGACCTATCGGTACGGAGGAGCTCCAACGACTCTGGTCCGCTGCCTGGACCGTGCCCGGCCAGCCGCCAGGACAGCCAATCGTGCGGCAGGCAAACCGCCGCGGTGCGCCGGGCGTTCTCTGGTTCGTTCCGGGCCAACCAGCGGAGCTTGGTGGCAGTCAACGAGGCCACGGGCACGGTTCCGGTGCTGGATGCCCAGTACGTTGCCCCGGCAGTGGCATCGCCGTCGCCGGCTTCAAGGATCAACTCTTCGGCGTCGGGCGCGGACCGGGTGTCGTTCCAGAGGAGGGCGGGACGAACAACGTTTCCGGAATCGTCCAGGCAAACCATCCCGTGCTGCTGGCCGCCCACGGAAACGGCGTCGACGTCGTCCAGTCCACCGGCCTCTCGGATGGCTTCCTGGAGGGCTGTCCACCAAAGATCAGGAAGGACTTCAGTGCCCTCTGGATGGGGCGCCCGGCCTTGGCGCACCAAGACGCCGGTGACGGAGTCGCGGATGACCACTTTGCACGACTGGGTGGAGCTGTCGATCCCGGCTACGAGAGGCATGCGTTTGTTCCTTTGGCGAACCGGCGCCGGGCCCCAAACCAAAGTTTGGCGGCCCGGCGGCGGGGCTGTGACGAGTGGGTGTGATTTAGCGGGCGCCGAGCAAGTGCTCGATGGCCAGCTGGTTGAGGCGGACGAAGGCGAACGAGCGCTCGGCGGCGTGATCGGCGTCGAACGTTTCGAAAGCACTGGCGTCAGCCAGCAGGTCCGCGGTGGTTTCTCCTGCGTTCAAGGTGGGCTGGCCCAATTCAAAGACACCGGAGGTGGCGAGGGCCTCCTGGACGGCGGGATCCGCCCGGAAAGCAAGAGCGCGTTCCTTCAGCAAGAGGTACATGGACATGTTGGCCTTGGCTGATTCCCATACGCCGTCGTAGCCGTCGGTGCGGGAAGGCTTGTAGTCGAAGTGGCGGGGGCCGTCGTACGTGGGTCCGCCGTTGGGGAAGCCGTTCTCCAACAGGTCCACCGTGAAGAAGGCGCTGGTGAGGTCGCCGTGGCCGAAGACCAGGTCTTGGTCGTACTTGATGCCGCGCTGGCCGTTCAAGTCGATGTGGAAGAGCTTGCCGGCCCACAGGGCCTGGGCAATGCCATGGGTGAAGTTCAGCCCGGCCATCTGCTCGTGGCCCGTCTCCGGGTTGAGGCCCACAATGTCGCCATGTTCCAGCTGGGCAATGAATGCCAGGCCGTGTCCAACGGTGGGGAGGAAGATGTCGCCGCGGGGTTCGTTCGGCTTCGGTTCCAGCGCAATCCGGAGGTCGTAGCCCTTTTCCTTGATATAGCCGGCCGCGGTGTCCACGCCTTCCTTCATACGGTCCAGCGCTGCGGACAGGTCCTTGGAGCCGTCATATTCACTGCCTTCGCGGCCGCCCCACATCACGAACGTCTCGGCGCCAAGCTCGGCGGCGAGGTCGATGTTGCGCAGGATCTTGCTCAGGGCGAATCGGCGGATCGAACGGTCGTTGGAGGTGAAGCCGCCATCCTTGAAGACGGGGTGGCTGAATAGGTTGGTGGTGACCATCGGCGTCTTCAGGCCGGTCTCGGCCAGAGCTGCCTTGAAGTTCTTGAGGATGAGGGTGCGCTCGGATGCGGTGGCATCAAAAGGAATCAGGTCATTGTCGTGGAAAGTGATGCCATAAGCACCAAGCTCGCTGAGCTTGTGCACTGCTTCCACCGGGTCCAGGGCCGGGCGCGTGGCAACACCGAAGGGGTCGGCGCCGGTCCAACCGACAGTCCAGAGGCCAAAGGTGAAGCGGTCCTGCGGGGTGGGCTGCGGGGTCATTTTGCTCCTTTGCAAAGCACTGGGGGAGGAGGCGAAGAAAAGCACTCCAATTAGTTTTCAATCTGAACTATATGGGGGATGATGGATCATGGTCAATGGAAGCCAGCAACAATTTTTCAAATCCGCAGGGAGTCCCACGCCAGTGAACGAGTCAGCAGCGCCCGGCCGCGTCGGCGACGTCCGCCGTCGAAATCTTTCGCTGGTTCTGGACTCCATTGCGCGCACAGGCGATGCGAAGCCCAGCCGCGCGCAACTCGCGGCCGGCACGGGCCTGACCAAGGCGGCAGTCTCCAGCCTGGTGGCAGACCTGGTGGAATCGGGCCTTGTTTCTGAAGTGGGCCTCTACCGTGACGGCGAGCGGGGAAGGCCAGGCCAAGGGCTGGAACTCAGTTCACGCCGCGGCGTGGTGGGGATGGAAATCAACGTTGACTACCTGGCCGTGGGACTGGTGGACCTGGGCGGCAATCTCCGCTTTCATTCCACCGTAGAGTCCCGGAACCGGGGGATGGCGCCCGACGAAGTCATGGAAGGGCTGCGGGTCCTGGTGGCCGAAGCCGTTGCCGCCGCAGGGGCCGATAACGTCGCCATCCTGGGTGGGGGCCTGGCCGTCCCGGGCCTGGTGGATGAGCGGCGAAACATTGTCGTTTCCGCACCGAACCTGCACTGGGAGAACGAGCACCTGGACCCTGGTTCGTTGCTCGAGGGCGCACCGCTTGGCGTCCGGCTGTCCAATGAGGCCAACAGTGCCGCTCTTGGCGAGCTTTGGTACGGCAACGGCCCTGCGGACTTCCTCTATGTCTCCGGTGAGGTGGGCGTTGGCGGCGGCGTCATCATCGGCTCGGACCTCTATTTGGGGCCCGGGGGATCAGCGGGCGAACTGGGCCACATTGTGGTCCACCCGGAGGGGCCCGTGTGTTCCTGCGGTGGGGCGGGGTGCCTTGAAACCTTCGCCGGTCAGGAGGCCATCTTCGACGCCGCCGACATTCCCGAAGGCTCCCTCAGTGAGCGCATTGAGCAGCTTCTGGCCGCCTTGGCCGCCCAAGAGCCGAACGCGTTGAAGGCAGTTCACGACGCCGGGCGGTACTTGGGCGTCGCGCTCGCCTCTTCAGCCCGATTGATGGATATTGACGCCATAGTCCTCGGTGGACACTTTGCCTTGCTGGCGGAGTGGCTGAGGCCGGCGTTGTTGGCCAGCTTGGAGCGCTACGCGCCTGGGCTGCTGGAGCCGAAAAACCTGACCGTATCCGGTCTTGAGCATTCCGGGACGCTCCTGGGCGCTGCGGGCCAAGTGATCCGGTCTGTGATTGAGTCGCCGTTCGAGTTCCTTTTGGCGAGCAAGCTGGCCTAGCCCGCTCGGAGGAGCAGGGGCTCAATCCGGCCGATCGATGGATTTGCGGCGCACCATCAGGGCCTCCATGCCGTCCAAGTAGCGCTCCAATGCAAAGCTGAGCTCGTCCCCGGCGTCTTCCATGACGGCAAGCTCAGGATCGCTGAACAGGCCCAGGACTTCCCGGTGTTTTTGGGGATCCAAAAGTTTGAAGAGCAAGCCCACGTAGGCTTCGAAGGCTGCCGGGGAATCGTTGTCAGCCACGTCGAGTTCCATCCGGGTGCTGGAACGCACCAGATTGGCCAGCATCAGGGCGGAATTGAGCTTCTCCGATGCTGTCAACGGAGTGGGGGCGAGGGCTCGTAGAAGCTGTTCCAGCCAAAGAAGCTCGTGCGGTGAAGCCGGCGGGCCGGTGACAGGGTAGTCGAGGATCCACGGGTGTTTTCGGTAGCGCTGTTCTATGGCTTTGGCCCACCTGCGTGTGCCGGTCCGCCAGGAGGGCTCATCACTTTCGATGGCAGGGGATGCGGCAAAGTCCGGCTCACCGAATGCCGCGTCCACCATGAGCACCAGAAGCTCTTCCTTGGAGCGCAAATGGCGGTAGAGGGACATTGACGTAAATCCAAGGTCCTTGGCCACGCGCGCCATGGAAACGGCGGACAGCCCTTCGCTGTCGGCAAGACCGATGGCGGCCTTCACAATGCGGGCAGGGCTTAGCTCCGCTTTGGCGCCCCGGGTGGAGGGCCGTTCAAGGCCCCAGGCAATGGCGATGCCCGGAGGCAGTTTCGTGGCGTCGGGCTTCTTCTGTTGCATGGCTTCCTTCCTTCACAGCCAGCCTAACTGTTTCGGGTATACACAAATGAACTGTTTATGCTATAAACAGTTTATGCCGTAAACACGTGGAGGGATGGGCGATGAGTACTGGAGTGGCGCTGGATGTTTCAGATCTTCAAAAAAGCTATGGCGGAAAAGCAGCGCTGGATTGCGTTAGCTTGACGGTCCCGACAGGCAGCGTCTTTGCCCTGCTCGGGCCGAATGGGGCGGGAAAATCTACGTTGGTGGGCATCCTCACGACGCTTCTGCGCGCCGACGGCGGGACGGCCACCGTGGGAGGGTTCGACGTCGGGCGTCAGGCCGCCGCTGTCAGGAACCTCCTCAGCGTCACCAGCCAGGCATCAGCGGTGGATGAGTTCCTCACCGGCAGGGAAAACCTGACGATGATCGGCCGCTTGCATCTCCTGGGCGGTGCGAAGGCCAGTGGTCGGGCTGATGAGTTGCTGCGGGACTTTGACCTTCAAGAGGCAGCAGGCCGCAAGGTTTCCACCTACTCCGGAGGCATGGTCCGGCGCTTGGATCTTGCCATGAGCCTGGTGCGGCGACCGGAGGTTCTCTTCCTGGACGAGCCCACCACGGGGTTGGATCCACGCAGCAGGCTGGCGGTGTGGAATGCCGTGCGGGGCTTGTCGCAGCAAGGCGTCACTGTGTTCCTGACTACCCAGTATCTTGAAGAAGCCGATCAGTTGGCGGACTCAATCGCCGTTTTGAACGACGGGCGCATCATGGCGCAGGGAACCGCAGAGGAATTGAAGCGGTTGGTGCCCGCCGGTCACGTGGAGTTCGGCTTCCAGGACCCGCAGGACTTCGGCAGGGCCTTGGGGCTGATCCGAAGCGAAAGTGGAGGTGCGGGCGGGGCCCTGACCCATGATGCTGAACTCCTCACTGTCCGTATGGGAACCACTGACAGTGCAGCTGCCATCACCTCGGTTATTGCCGCCCTCGGCGCTGCGGGATGCACGGCCAGCAGTATTTCGATCATCAAACCCACGCTGGATGATGTCTTCCTGGCGTTGACGGCCAAGCAGGAGGCACGGTGATGACTGCGGCATCCCTCTACGTCACGAACACCGGAACCATGGTCAAGCGCGAACTCTTCCGCACCATGAGGACCGTGGATTCCATCGTGATTTCCCTGATGGTGCCCGTGGGCATCCTGTTTGCCTTCGTTTGGGTGTTTGGCGGCGCCATCCAATCCGGCGGAGGCTACGTGAATTACGTGATGCCCGGGCTCCTGCTGATGTGTGCGGCCTTCGGCTCGTCGCAAACTGCCGTCAGCGTGGCCCAGGACATCAAGTCAGGCGTGGTGGACCGGTTCCGGACCATGCCCATTGCCGGCTCTACCGTCTTGGCGGGCCATGTGGTGGCCAGTACTCTGCGGAATCTGGCCACGAGTGCAGTGCTGGTGGCCTGTGCCCTTGTCCTGGGGTTTCGGCCACAGGCAACTCTCGGCGGTGTCCTTGCGGCGGTAGCGCTGCTCCTTGCCTTCATCCTCGCTTTCACATGGCTGTCCACGTTGGCGGGGCTGCTCCTCAGCCCCGAAGCTGCCAGCGGGCTCACGAGCATCACCATTTTCCTGCCCTATGTCAGCAGTGCATTCGTAAAGCCTGAAACCATGCCGTCATGGTTGCAGGGCTTCGCCGAGCATCAACCGTTTACGCCGGTCACGGAGGCGTTGCGGGCTTTCCTGCTGGGTGGCGATGCTGGAGCCTCGGGTTGGCTTGCAGCGGCTTGGTGCCTCGGCCTTGGATTGGCAGGCTGGATGGGTGCCGCGATAATCTTCCGGGGTCGCAGGCGATAATTCGGCGTGGGTTCTTCCGCATGATTCATCAGCATGCTTACTATTGGTGGGTCAGTTGTTCGCGAAAACCAACCCCACGGACGAGTGCCCCATGACTACTCAAGACTCAGCCCATACCAGCACAGCCAAGGCTCAGACCGCACCTTCCCCGGAGGATTCGCGCAAGCCGGACAGTCCCAACGACCTCGTTAAACCCACGTGGATGTATATCGCCAAGCGGACGCTCCGGGAGTTCAGCAAGGACCAGTGTCCCGACGCCGCTGCGGGCCTGACGTATTACGCCGTCCTCTCCCTGTTTCCAGCCCTTCTGGCGCTGGTTTCCCTGATCGGCATCTTCGGAGACGCAGGCAAGACCACGTCGTCATTGTTGGATATTGCGCAGCAGTTCGCGCCGGGGCCGGGCGTTGACGCCATGCGCCAGCCGATCGAGGAACTGACGCAGTCCAACACGGCCGGGTTCGCCTTGGTTTTCGGTATTTTGGTGGCGCTCTGGTCAGCCTCGGGCTACGTCACCGCCTTCAGCCGGGCCATGAACAGGGTCTACGAAGTGGACGAGGGCCGCGGATTCATCAAGTTGCGGGGCACGATGCTGGCCGTCACCATTGTCGCCGTCGTCGGTGCCGCACTCGCCGCAGCCATGCTGGTCCTGAGCGGCCCCGTGGCAGAAGCCATTGGCGGGGCTATCGGATTGTCGGAGACGTTCCTGACCGTCTGGAACATTGCCAAGTGGCCCGTCCTCATCGTCGTCGTGGTGGCCATCATCGCAGTGCTCTACTACTTCACTCCCAACGTCAAGCAGCCCAAGTTCCGGTGGATGAGCATGGGCTCCCTGATCGCACTGGTGATTTTCGCCCTGGCATCCCTTGGCTTCGGCTTCTACGTTGCAAACTTCAGCAACTACAACAAGACCTACGGCGCCCTGGCCGGCGTCATCATCATGTTGCTGTGGCTATGGATCCTGAACATGTCCTTGTTGTTCGGTGCGGAATTCGACGCCGAGATGGAACGCGGACGCCAGCTGCAGGGCGGTATCGAGGCCGAAAAGAGCATCCAGCTGCCACCGCGCGATACCAAGAAGAGCGACAAGATGCAGGAAAAGGAAGACCAGGTCATCCGGGATGGCGAAGAAATCCGTGAAACGCACGGAGACGAACCCCAGCAAACAGATGGTGGAGATCGCCGCCGTGGGCGCTGAGATGCAACACAAGAAACTCAAAACCATCAAGGGCGGCGACAACGTCTGGATCGGCGGTGAAATCTTTCAGGTCAACTCCGTAGAGCCCCAAGACGGCTCGCGGAGCATCAGCCTTGAACTGCAAGGGCACGACGGCGGATCGGTCACCTTTATCGGACTGCCGAAGGCCAAAGTGCAACTCGCGGCGAGAGCCTCCTGAACCGGAGCGCTCCGCGGACGACGTTCCTGCCGGTCTGCGGATTCCCAAGTGGTCCTGGGGTGGACTCGTAGAGGGACGAAAGCTCAGGCCTCGGCGGGAAAGCCCTGATCGGCGTCATCCCACCAGCCCTCCCAGGCGCTGGACGTCAGTCGCACGGCAACAGCGGGGGAGTGCTCGGGGCTGGATTCGCCGGAGGGACCGCTGTGGTTGCCGCTGGCATCGAGGAAAAAGCTGAGTGTCTTCAAGAGCATCATGGTGGTGTCCTTTCAGTGGTTTCGTGGACGTCTTTGTCCAGGTAAAACCAGCGTAAATGGCCATTGTTTCCTCTCGTCGACGCAATGTTTCAGCTGTGTACCTTTTATCTCACCTGCCCATTCCGCGACTCACAGCTGACACAAACAGGGTGTACCGCCACCACCTGCTTTGGGAGCCAAGGCCCCTGCGACACAGCCTCATTGCGGCGTGTCAGGCCGGTTCGGAAATCAAAGTGGGTGACAGCCGTACGCCCAGCCAGGACGGACACACAACCGGGACACCAAAAAGCGGGCCCCTGCCGTGACCGTGGCAGGAACCCGCTGGCTTTTGGAGCGATCCTCCCGCGGAGCTTAGGGCATCCGCGGGAGGATCACGTTGTTACGCGAACGGGAGGACGAGCTCCGCGTAGCGCTGCTTCATGGTTTCCAGGACGGTGTCGCCGTCGGCGTCCCAGATCTCCTGGTTGAAGATTTCAACCTCGATGTCGCCCTTGTACCCGGCGTCCCTGACCCAGGTGCCGATGGTGGCGAAGTCGATGACGCCGTCGCCCATCATGCCGCGCGACAACAGCGCGTCCGCAGCGATCGGCAGGTTGAAATCGCACACCTGGTAGGAGGCAATGCGGTTCTCGCGGCCGGCACGTTCGATCTGCGCCTTCAGTTCCGGATCCCACCAGACGTGGAAGGTGTCGACGGCGACGCCAACAGCCTTTGCGTCGTACGGCGCGGCAAGGTCTAGTGCCTGGCCGAGGGTGGAGATGAGCGCGCGGTCTGCTGCGTACATCGGGTGCAGCGGTTCCAACACCAGGCGCACACCGTTCTCGGAGGCGAAAGGAACGAGTTCCTCGAGGCGGTCGGCAACGCGCTGGCGTGCCGCCACAACGTCCTTCTCACCCGGGGCGAGCCCGCCAACCACCAGGAACAGCTCCTGGGTGTCCAGTGCTACGGCTTCGCGGACGGCCTCGAAGTTGTCAGCCAGGGCAGCGGCCTGTCCCTCGGCATCGGCTGCGGTCAGGAAGCCACCGCGGCAGAGTGAGGAAACGCGGAGTCCGGCGTCCTTGATGAGCTTGGCTGCCTTGTCCAAACCAGCTTCGGCCACGCGGTCACGCCACGGTCCGATCGCGGGGATGCCGGCACGTGCGCAACCGTCAACGGCTTCAGCAAGCGTCCACTTTTTGGTGGTGGCGCTGTTCAGCGACAGTCGGGAGAAATCCGCGCTCATGCGCCCACCCCGTTGATCCGCAGGAAGTCAGACATCCGGAACGCGGCCAGCGACGGATCCTTCAGCAAACCGGCCTGATCTGCCAGTTCGAAGGTCTTGGCCAGGTGCAGGACCGAGCGGCCCGAGTGCAGGCCGCCGACCATCTGGAATCCAGGCTGCTTGCCGTTGAGCCAGGACATGAAGGCGATCCCGGTCTTGTAGTAGAACGTGGGGGCGCTGAAGATGTGCTTTCCGAGCTCACGGGTGGAGTCCAGGATGGCGCGACCCTCGGCGCCTTGGCCGGCGTCGTACTTCTGCAACGCGACCGAAGCGGCCGGGTAGATGGCAGCGAAGATGCCCAGCAGGGCGTCCGAGTGGTGCTTTTCGTCGCCGTCGATCAGCTCCGGATAGTTGAAGTCGTCGCCGGTGTAGAGGCGGACGCCTTCCGGAAGGTTGGCCCGGAGGGCCACCTCGTGTGAGGCGTCCAGCAGCGAAACCTTCACGCCGTCAACCTTGTCCGAGTGCTCGCGGATCAGGCTGAGGAACGTTTCGGTGGCAACAGAGACGTCGTCCGAGCCCCAGTACCCAGCCAGCGCGGGGTCGAACATGGTGCCCAGCCAGTGCAGGATGACCGGCTGGTCAACTTCCTGAAGGAGCGTCGAGTAGACGTGCAGGTAGTCGTCGGCGCCGTTGGCGACCTTGGCCAGCGCACGGGAGGCCATGAGGATGACTTTGGGTCCCGCTTCGCTGACGACGGCGATCTGCTCGCGGTAGGCGTCGATGACAGCCTGGATGCCCGCTGCGCCCTCGGGGAGGGCTGCGATATCCAGCTGGTCGGTGCCTGCGCCGCAGGAAACGAGGTCGCGGACGGACTTGCCCGTAATCGCGGCGTTGCCCGATGCCACCACGGAAGCGGCTTCGACACCGGTGCGCTTGATGAGCTGCTGCGTAGCTGCCCAGTCAAGGCCCATGCCGCGCTGCGCGGTGTCCATGGCGTCGGCTACGCCCAGCCCGTAGGACCAGAGCTCGTGCCGGTACGCCAGGGTGGCGTCCCAGTCGAGCTGCGCCGGGGCGCCGGGGGTGTTGTCGGCTGCAACTTCGGGGATGACATGGGCTGCGGCGTAAGCACGGCGGGCGGTCAGCGGGGCTGTCGGCTTGACCCACGCAGTGGCGGGCTGAAGGCGGTACTCGCGGGTGCCGCCGTCGTCGGTGGGAAGAATCAGTGACGTCATTAGAGGGTGATCTCCGGGATGTCGATGGTGCGGCGCTCGGCCGAGGACTGGAGGCCGAGCTCGGCCAGCTGCACGCCGCGGGCTGCGGAGAGCAGGCCGAAGCGGTGCTCGCGGCCGGCAACGACGTCGCGCAGGAATTCTTCCCACTGCAGCTTGAAGCCGTTGTCCAGCTCAGCGTTGGCGGGAACTTCCTGCCACTGGCTGCGGAAGGATTCGGTGACGGGCAGGTCCGGGTTCCAGACGGGCTTGGGGGTGTGGGCGCGCTGCTGCGCAACGCACTTGTTCAAACCGGCGACGGCGGAACCGTGCGTGCCGTCGATCTGGAACTCCACCAGTTCGTCGCGGTAGACGCGGACGGCCCAGGAGGAGTTGATCTGGCCGATGACGTCGTCGCCGCCCGGGGTTTCGAGTTCGAAGATGCCGTAGGAGGCGTCGTCAGCAGTGGCCTTGTATTCTTTGCCGGCCTCATCCCAGCGTGCGGGGATGTGCGTGGCGGTCTTGGCGTTGACGCTCTTGACCTTGCCGATGATGCCTTCAAGGACGTAGTTCCAGTGGCAGAACATGTCCGTGGTCATTCCACCGCCGTCTTCCTTGCGGTAGTTCCAGGACGGGCGCTGTGCAGCCTGGACGTCGCCTTCGAAGACCCAGTAGCCGAATTCGCCGCGGATGGAGAGGATGCGGCCGAAGAAGCCTTCGTCCACCAGGCGGCGGAGCTTCACCAGGCCGGGGAGGTACAGCTTGTCGTGCACGACGCCCGCGGTGACGCCGGCGTCCTTGCCGATCTGTGCCAGCTCGATGGCCTCTTCCAAGGTCTCGGCCGTGGGCTTCTCGGTGAAGATGTGCTTGCCGGCGCGCATGGCCTTCTTCAGGGTGGCGGCGCGGCGGCTGGTCATGGAAGCGTCAAAAATGATGTCAACGGTGGGATCGGCGATGACGGCGTCCAGGTCGGTGGTCCATTCGGAGACCTTGTGGAGCTCGGCGAGTTCGCGGATTTTGGCTTCGTTGCGGCCCACCAGGATCGGTTCAACCTGAACCTTGGTGCCGTCTTCGAGGGTGAAGCCGCCGGCGTCGCGAATGGGGAGGATGGACCGCAGCAGGTGCTGGCGGTAGCCCATACGGCCGGTGATGCCGTTCATGGCGATGCGGATCGTCTTTGTTTCGTAGCCCATGTTTTCTCCAGTGCCTTGTGTGCCGGTCGCGGTGCGGAAGCCGGTGCTTGCAGTTCAAGTGGGAAAGCGCATTCCCGTTGACATCGATCATGCACCATGACTCGCCGGATTGGCAAGCGCTTTCCCAAAACTCGCGGAAGACTGACATAATTTCCCTAGCGCCAGTCCCGACGCTTGCAGACAAGGAGGGCCCCGTGGCCGCCAGCACACTGAGTGAAGTTGCCCGTTTGGCCGGGGTATCCCTGGCCACCGCATCCAGGGTCCTCAACGGCTCGTCCCGGAAGCCCGCCGAAGACATTGCCGAACGCGTCCGCGAGGCCGCCGATAAGCTCGGCTACGTGCCCAACGCGCAGGCGCAGGCGTTGGCCAAGTCGAGCTCGGGCTTGATCGGACTGGTTGTCCACGACATCGCCGATCCCTACTTCTCTGCGATCGCCCGCGGAGTCCAGGAAGCTGCCCGTCAGCAGAACCGCATGGTGCTCCTGGCCAGCACTTCCGGCGCTCCCTCGGATGAAAAAGAGGCCGTGGCAGCGTTCGCTGCGCGTCGCGCCGACTCGATCGTCATTGCCGGTTCGCGCTCCGTGCGGGCTGAGGACAAGCAAGGAAATACCGAACTGGCCGCCGAACTGGACCGCTATTGCCGCAATGGCGGTCACGTGGGAGTTGTTGGCCATCCGGTGGTTGGCGCGTCCACTACCGAGGGCTACCACGTAGTGAAAGTCCCCAACGAGGAACTGGCTTCCGGCCTCGCTATGGAATTGGCCGCCACTCATGACGGTGCTTTCCTGATCATTGCCGGTCCCGAAGGCCTTTACACTTCGGACGACCGTGTCCGCGGTTTCCAATGTGGGCTCGCGGACGCTGGGAGGCCCGCCGCCGAGGTGATCCGCACGGGATTCAACCGGGCCGGCGGGTACGAAGCCGGCCAGGCGCTTGCCGAACGGATCAAGTCCTCCACAGAGCGCCTCTGCATCTTTGCAGTCAATGACGTCATGGCCATCGGCGTTACCGCTGCCCTTCGGCCGGAGGGCGTGTGGATTCCCCGCGACGCCACCATCGCCGGTTTCGACGACATTGAGACCCTCCGCGACTTCCGGCCCGCACTGTCCACCGTGCACCTGCCGCTCGAAGATATTGGCCGGCTCGCAGCAGGAGATCCGGACACTCCTCCCGTCAGCGGCGCGGTCAAGCTCCGCCGCAGCACCGAAACTCCGGTGGACTCACAGGTATGACGACGGCGGGGCCACCAGCGCAGGCGCCGCGGGCGCTGACGGTGATTCCCGCCGTCGAACGTTCCACCGGCGACCCTTCCGCTCAAGCCGCGCCGGCCATCCTTGTGCTTCCCGGCGGGGGTTACGCGAAGCAGGCGGACCATGAGGCCGAGCCGGTGGCTGAATGGCTGGCTTCGTTGGGAATCCACGCGTTCGTGCTGCGGTACCGGGTGGCACCGGATCAGCACCCGGCTCCGTTGGTGGATGCCAAGCAGGCGATGCTGTGGATCCGCAGCGGTAATCACGGGCTGAAGGCGGACGCCACGAGGGTGGGCGTCCTGGGGTTTTCGGCCGGCGGGCACCTCGCGTCCACGTTGTCCGTGGAGGTAGCCACCGGCGATCCTGCGTTGGACACCATCGACGCTGTTCCGGACCTCAGCATCCTCTGTTATCCGGTCATTTCGTTCGTGGATTCTGTCCATCAGGGGTCCGTGGACAACCTCGCCGGAGCGGGTGCCGCCGCTGAGGTTCTGCAGGAGCTTTCAACGGATCTGCACGTCAGTCCAACAACACCGCCGGTATTCCTGTGGCATACCGCCGACGACCAATCCGTCACCATCAGCCACAGTCTCGCTTATGCCGGCGCGCTCAGCCGGGCCGGTGTTCCGGTGGAACTCCATGTCTTCCCGCACGGCGTTCACGGCATCGGCCTGGCCTCGGGGACACCCGGCGCGGATCAGTGGCCGGCGCTCTGCGCATCATGGCTAGGCCGATGGGGCTGGACCGCGTAGCCGCGTCGCCTTGTGGGGTGTCAGTCCTCACCCAGGGTGATGGTGTGGAGGAAGGAGGCGTCGTTGATGACGTTGTCCGGAAGGTCGTCCTCGACGAACTCCAGCATGATGTCCAGATCCTTGCCGTTTCCGCGCAGGACGTCAGTGACGGTCTGCCACAGCAACTTCCGGTTCCGCAGCGGGAAGCGTTCGGCAACCGGCCCCCAGGAGAAGCAGTGGACGCCCACCACGTGGGGTAGGACTTCGTGGAGGGACTCCAGCGCCTGCTGGTCTGAAAGTCCGACGGCGGGCTGCCAGTAAGTGCCGACATTGGCGTGGTTCACCCGGGTCAGTAGCTCCAGGGTGGTGGCGGGCGAATCGGTGAGGGTGTTGCCGTGATACTCAAACGCGATAGCGACGCCACGGGCGGCTGCGAGATCCGCAATCCGCTGCGTGTCCTTCACAACTGCTTCCCAGTGTTCCTGGCTGGCGCCGGCCGAACCCAGTTCGCCGGCCCACACCCGGATTCGTGGGGCGCCGAGCGCCGTGGCGAGGTCCAGGACACGATCGAAGTCTCCGAAGGCGCCGCAGCGGTAGTACGAGCCGAGCGAGAGAACCGTGAGACCCGCCGCTTCAGTTGATTCCTTTGCGTGCGCAGCGGACTCCGCATCGCTGACGTGCACATCAGTGCCCCACTCGATGCCGGCCAGGCCTGCTCTCGATGAAATTCGGACCACCTCGTCGATCCCGTGGGAGCGGAGAGTCACGGAACAGATGCCAGGCGTGAGGTCAGCCAGCGTGGTGAGGTCGATCATGCTTACAGGATACCGGGAATGCGCTTACCCGGTAAGGGCGTATCGCCTGCTGAACATTTCCGCACCCGCTCCCGCCGCGCGCACCCCTTAAGCGCAAGCGCCGCACCCGTTCCCGCAGATCGCACCAGAGGTTGCTGGTGCAAACGGCGGAAACGGGCGCGGCGTAGGTGCCCAGGCCGCGATGACAATGACCGCACTCATTAATGGGACTACAGCTCTAGCCAATAGCGACGAATCGGCTCGGTGACGCCCAGATCCGGAGCAAAACTCTCCGGAAGGCGGACGCTTTCGAGAACGCCGCCGCACGCCTCGATGGTGCGGGCTGAGGCTGCGTTCGGCTGTTTGCACGTGACCAGCACGCGTTCCATGCCGAGCGCACGCGCTTCTTCCAAGGCACCCTTCAGCGCAAGCTTAGCGAGCCCCCGCCCACGCGCGCTTGGCCGAATTCCGTAGCCGATGTGGCCTCCGACCTCAGTTAGATAGTCATTGGCCAACGAGTGCCTGAGGCTGGCGGCGCCCAAATATGCATCCTCCCGAACCACCCAGATGGTGCTTTGGTTGGCCAAACCTTCGGGAGGTTGAAAGTCGTCCTTGGCCATCTGATGCAGGACATCAACCCACTGGGCGAAGTCGCTGCTGTCGCGGAGATCCAGGTCGTATCTCGCAGCCACAAAAGCCGCCGAGCCGTCCTGGTTAAGGGTTCCCCACTCGTCGTAGCTTTCCAGCCATGACGCGTGGAAGCTGGCAGACGGTTTGGTGAGGTTGGCGTGAATCATTGGGCGAGCGTACTACGGCTGCTTCCGGAGCCCGGTCCGCTAGTTCGACTTACTCAGCGTCCGGCCCATGATGGCTTGCGTCAGGGCGTCGATGACCTCGGCGTTGGCCAGTGGATTCCGGATCAGCGTGAAGTCCACGTCGCCCACCGGCGGCAGCCCGAAGCGCTGGGTGATGACCTTCAGGTCCTCGGGCACCAGCGATGCCGGCATCACGGCGACACCGATCCCGGCCCGGACGGCCGCCAACACTCCGCTGATCTGCTTGGTGCTGCAGGTGATCCGCCATGTCCGGCCCTCCGCTTCCAGGGCATCGATGGCGAGCTTCCGGCTCAAACTCGGTGCAGGGTACGCAATCAGCGGCACAGGTGCGCCCGGTTCCAACACGGTCTGCTCCACGCCCACCCACGCGAAGTTATCGTGCCGGACCACCGTGCCCTCCTTGGCGCCGGCCACCCATTTCACGAACACCAGGTCCAGTTGCCCGGCGTTGAGACGCTTGTACAGCTGATCGCTTTGGCTGACAGTGAGCTCAAGGTTGATCTGCGGGTAGAGCTGCCTGAACTCGCGAAGAATCCGGGGGAGGCCGGTGATGGCGAGGTCGTCGGCTGTCCCGAAGCGGAGGCGGCCCCGCATGGCCGAGCCGGAAAAGTAGCGGGCCGCGGAATCGTGGGCAGCAAGGATGTTGCGGGCAAAACCGGCCATGGCATCACCGTTGTCAGTGAGCCTGACTTCGCGGGTATCCCGGGCCACGAGCACCCGCTTGGCGGCGGCCTCGAGCTTGCGGACGTGCTGGCTGACGGTGGGCTGCGCGAGCCCAAGCCGTTCTGCTGCCTTGGTGAAACTCAACGTTTCGGCAACGGCCAAGAAGGAGCGGAGCTGGACAGGTTCAAACACGGAACTCCTCTAAGCGCAGGTCAGCGCCGGGCCGAAGTGCTGCGCCGCTTCCCCGGCGCTGCAAGCCGCCCATTGCATTCCGCAATGCTAGTTATAGGCGCAATACGCTTCCATAATTGCTGCTGGCAACCATAGCGTTAAACGTATCCCACCGAAACTCTCGATCCGAGGACTACTTTTGGCACCCCCACCGCCTTCAGCGGCAAACGTCAGCCAGCCCGTCATCGATTCCCTGTCCGCTCCTCCGGCTCCGGACACCGTCACCCAGCCACTCGCCGTCGTGAGTGAAAAGCTGCCCTGGCGTCACACTTTCATCTCCCTGAAGGTCCCCAACTTCAGGATTTTCGCGATCGGCCACTTCATTGCCGTGATCGCCATCTGGATGCAGCGCATCGCCCAGGACTGGATGGTGCTGCAGCTGTCCGGTTCCGTCACCGCCGTGGGCATTACCGTGGCGCTGCAGTTCATGCCGTCACTGTTCCTGGGCCCGTGGGGCGGCATGATTGCCGACCGCTTTGCCAAGCGCAAGATCCTCATCATCTGCCAATCGGCGGCGGCCGTGCTGGCTGCATTGCTGGCGGTGCTCTCGTTGAGTGGTCGCGTCGAAGTGTGGCACGTGTACGTCATCGCACTTGCCCTCGGTTTTGTGACGGTCCTTGACCAGCCTGCCCGGCAGGTATTCGTCAACGAGCTCGTCGGCCCCAAATACCTGCGGAACGCCATCAGCGTGAACTCCACAACGTTCCAGCTGGGCGGCTTGATCGGGCCCGCCCTGGCGGGTGTGCTGCTCACCGCTGTCGGTGCCGGCTGGGCCTTCGCTGCCAACGCCGTGGCCTGCTGCTCCACCGTTGCCATGCTGCTGATCCTTCGCAAGGACCAACTGCACCTCAGCCAGCCGACGCCCCGCAAAAAGGGGATGCTGCGTGAAGGACTCAACTACGCACTCAGCAAGCCCACCATCTACTGGCCATGGTTGATGGCCGGGTTCGTGGCCGTTTTCGCCATGAGCCTGCCTGTGTTGCTGGCCGCCTTTGCGGACCACGTGTACGACGCCGGTGCCGGAGGCTACGGCTTGCTGAACGCGATGGTTGCGCTCGGCGCACTGATCGGAGCAGTGGCGTCCACCCGGCGTCGCCAGCTGCGGTTGAGGTCGGTAGTGACGTCGGCGGGGTTGTACGGACTCATGCTCTGTGTATCATCGCTGATGCCCTCCATGGTGTGGTTCAGCGTCACCATGGTCCTCGCCGGATTCTGGTGCCTCATGTTCCTCACCGCGGCCAACCAAATGGTGCAGACCAACTCCAACATGAGCATCCGCGGCCGTGTCATGAGCCTCTACCTCGTGGTGCTGATCGGCGGTCAGGCCATTGGCGGCCCCATGATGGGCTGGCTGGCCGAGCACTTTGGTCCGCACCTTGCTGTCCTGATCTCAGGTGGCGTGCCGGCCATCGCCGCTGCGGTAGTCGCCGTCGTCCTTGCCCGGAAGTCTTCGCTGCACCTGAAGGTGGACCTGCGTGACCGACGGCGGGTGCTGCGGATCGTGCAGGCACCCCAACCGGTGTAGCCAGGATCCCGGCCGGCTTAAACAGGTGAAGCGCCCGCGGCATGACCGCGGGCGCTTCCTGTTGAGCTTCGTTATGCCGTTGGCAGGTGCGGGTACTCCGCTGAGCGTCCTTGGAATTCCAGGATATCCGGGTTGCGGATGACGCCGTCGCGGATTTCGATGGCCCGCGAGATGGTCTCGTTGGCATCCCACCCGCCCGGGCCTGCGGCCACAGTGTCCAGGAAGGGAAGCAAGGCTTCGCTGATTTCCCAGCTGGCCGAGTTCCACAGATACGACGGGCTGTGGTCCACAGCGTAGTAGTTGACGTGCCCGCCCACACGGAACATGGGCTCGTCGAAGGTGGTGGTGCGTGCCCAGCTGAACCCCATTCCTTCGTCGCAGGAAACGTCCACAATCAGGCTGTCAGCGCGGAATTCCGTCAAGTCTTCCGTGCGGAGGTAGGTCAGGGGAGCGTTGGGATCCTGGAGGGTGCAATTGACCACGATGTCCGCCGCGGCCAAGAACGGCGCCAAGGGCTTGCGCCCTTTGTCCGTGATGACTTCGCTGAGGAACGGCGCATTGCTGTCATGGTCGAACTGCACGATCCGCACCGAATGAATGGGTGACCCGACGGCGGCGACACCACGGTTGGTCAGGACCTGGACGTCGTGGACACCATGGGCATTCAACGCCGTCACGGCACCGCGGGCAGTGGCACCGAAACCGATGACGACGGCGCTCAGCCGGCGGCCGTAGTCGCCAGTGGAACCAGTGAGTGCCAAGGCATGCAGTACAGAGCAGTATCCGGCGAGCTCGTTGTTCTTGTGGAAAACATGGAGCCCGAAGCCACCGTCGCCGGCCCAGTGATTCATGGCCTCGAAGGCGATGAGCGTGAGCTTCTTGTCGATGGCCAGTTGCGTGATGGCCCGGTCCTGGACGCAGTGCGGCCAGCCCCACAGTGTTTGGCCGTCGCGGAGTTCGGCCAGGTCCTGGGCCTGCGGCTTGGGCAGGAGGATGACGTCGCTGCCTGCGATCAATTCCTGGCGCGTACCGAGCCCGCCCACCAGCGATTCCAGCGTGCTGTCAGAGACGCCGAACCGCTCGCCGTAGCCGAATTCAAACCGGAGCTGTTGGCGCACTTCCGGGTCGATGCGCTCCAGGTGCTGGGGATGGATGGGGAGGCGGCGCTCATTGGGCTTCAGCGAGGAAGCGAGGACGCCTATGCTCAGCTGGGCGGTTGGCGCGGTCACTTCTTGTTGCCGGTTGAAGGCTTTGCAGCCTCGGTGGCGGAGGACTCAGTAGCCCGCTTGTCCGCCCTTTTTTCCTTGATGGATTTGCTGGATTTCTTCGATGCAGTTTGGCGCGGTGATTTGTCGCCCATGATGGCTCCCTTAGAGCGGAGCCGAAATGGCTCCTGACTCCTGACGATACACCTCGCACGCAGAAGCAGTGGCCGCGGTCACTGCGCCGGCTCGGCCGCAGGACGGCCATGGGTGACACGGTGGGTCACACGATCGGCGGTATCGCCCAACGCTGCCGCCTTTTCCACCGGCTCCAGGTAGAAGCGCGCGCTGTTGATGATGCCCCCGTCCACGCCGAAGATGATGACGCCCGTCATTTCGTGCGGCGTACCATCGCGCCACGCACCCTTCAGGTGCAGCTCGGTCCAGATGGAGCTGCCGTTGACGCTGTGCGAGAGCAGATGCGCTTTGATGTCCGGAACACCGGTGAAAAGTTGCTCCCAATTGCTGCGGATAGTGTCCCGGCCAGTGAAGCCCCTGGTGGGATGCGCCGGTGTTTCGTTGACATAGCCCGGCGCAAAGCAGGCCGCGAGACCTTCGAGATCGTGCTTGTTCGTGGCTTCCAGCAGGCGGTTGATGACGGCGAGCGGGCCCGCCTCATCAGCGTCGGTGAGAGTCATTGGAGGACCTCCCGGATAAGTGGATGTACGGACGAGTTTAGGCTCGTGAGCCCCTTTGGTCGATGGGTGCGTGGCCCGGATTGGTGAGTACCGCCGTCGGGCATTCAGTCCTTGGACGCAAAGAAACCCCGGATCGTGGGATCCGGGGTTTTCCTTGAGCGGGCGACGGGAATCGAACCCGCGTATCGAGCTTGGGAAGCTAGCGCTCTACCATTGAGCTACGCCCGCGCTGCCCGGGAATTTTCGCCCCGAGCGAGTCCTAGCTTAGCGCAGTTGCGGGGCTGCCCATGACAGGCGCGTCGGCCGCCTACTTGAACAGTTTCAGGCCGTTCCAGCCGGAGCCCACCTGGCGGTAGGTTGTCCAATGGCCCCGGCCGAGTCCGTAGTTGTAGAGGTTGCCGTCGGCGGTCTGTGCAGTGATGCCGCGGGTGCCCGCGCCAGTCAGCCCGAAACTGGGGGCCAGGACGCGCATGTACTGCCAGCCGGTGCCCACGGTAGTGGCCGGTCCGTAGAAGCCCGCCCATCCATCGCCGCGGTAGTTAACCAGGGCGCCGGAACCTGTTCTCGCCAGGATGTCATTGGCGCCATCGCCCTCCCAATCGGCAATGGTCAGCTCCATGCCATTCCAGCCCTTGCCGATGACCTGCGGGGCGCTCAGCGCACCACCAAAGGTGTTGGGGTAGTAGCGCAGGACACCGTCCGGGAAATAGCCGACGACGCCGGGCCGGCCATGCGCGTGCGTCCACTTGCCCACGGTGATGGTCATGCGCTCCCAGCCGCCGTTGCCCACTACAACCTGGTTGGCGAACCCGCCGCCCGGGAGGCCCCGGTACACACCCAGGACGCCGTTGTTCCACTGCGCCAGGATGTCGTAGACGCCATCAATGTCCCAGTCCACCACGAAGGCCTGCTTCAACCCGGACCAGCCCGAACCGATCTGGACGGCACCCGCATAGCTGCCGGCCGCCGTCGCCGGGTAGCGCAACAGACGGCCCGACGCGTCAGCAGCCACCAGGTCCGCGCCGGACTTGATGCTTGCTGCGGCTGCGGTGTTGCCCGCAAAGTAGTGCTCCAGCGTCGGGAAGCCTCGCCGGTTCATGTCGGTGGCCAAGGCTACGCCCACATAGCGCAAATGCCACGGCTCGTAGCTGTAGCCCGTGGTGCCCGTGTAACCGTTGGGGTAGCGGACAATGAAGCCGTACTTGTGGGCATTCGCAGCTACCCACTTACCCGCTGCGGTATCGCCGAAGCAGGTGCTCAGGCCACAGTTGCCGGCGGCGTTGCCGATGTCCATGGCGAGCCCCGTCTGGTGCTCGCTGTACCCGGGGCGCGCCGAAATGGTGTCCGCATAGGCCTGCCCGTAGATGCTGACGTAATACGCGTAAACCTGCTGCTGCTGCGCGTAGGACCGGTACCCGCTCACGATCGACAAGCCACCCGTGCCTGCGTCAGCTGCGCCCTGGAAAAGTCCGTTGAGCCACGCGGCAGCTTCCGCCCGCATGTACTGGCCGGAGCCACGCGCGTTGATAAGGTCCGACGGCGCGTAGCTCGCCGGGTTCAGTGGCCGCGATTTGTTGACCAGGACCGAAAAGTTGGCAGGGTCCCCAACGGGGTCGACGCTCGGCAACGGGTTGGCCGTTGCGGGGACCTTTGTGGTTGCTGCAGCCGCGGGTGCTGCCGCCGTTGGTGCTGCCGCCGTTGCGGGAACGGCGGTGACAACGCCGCCAGCCACCGCCATGGCGAGGAAAACCGCGCACGCGGCCACCCGGCGTCGTGCATTCCCTGCAATAGTTTGATGTCCCAGAACCCGCATAACGCCCCCAATTCGGTTTTTGCCAGCCTCGGGAACTCTACCCCGTGGGGCCCGCCGTGTCAGTCGTAACTTTGTGAAGCGCCAGATAACCATTCGGTCAAGGCTCGCCTCTTTTGTGCCCCGGCACGGCATGCGCTGTCTATTCTGAAGGTGTTAGCTGCAGCGTATGGGGAACCCGGCTACTACATATCGAACCGTACGCCGAAAGAGGTTTCCGTGGCATTTGCAGACTACGAAGTGGTGATCGGCAGGGACGCCATGACCGTCTACGGATTCCTCATGGACGGCATGAACAATTCCCTCTGGCGGTCCGGGATCCGCAGCATTTCACTGCGCTCAGGTCTCCGCGGCCAAAAAGGCGCGCTCTACCAGCAGACCATCAATGGTCCCGGCGGCCGCCCCATCGCCGCCGATTTCCAGATCACCGAAGCCCGGCCCGGAGCGGAAGTGCGCTTCGCCGTCGTCGCCGGACCCGCGCGGCCCACCGGCGGCTACTACCTCAGCACCGAAGGCCAAACCACCCGACTCAGGTTCGCCCTGGAATACCACCCCAAGGGCCTGCAGAAGCTCATGAACGGCATGATCCAGAAAACCATGGAGGCCGAAGTGGCCCAGTTGGAACAGTTGAAGACCGTGATGGAGTCACGCTCAGTGGTGTGATCGCTTCGTATTTCCGGACCTTATGTCGGGTCGGCCGCCGGCCCGGCTATTGGGCGAGCTTGTAGCCGGTCCAGCCGCCGCCCACCGCCAGGGGCGTCGTCAGCCTCCCCGAGGTGAGGTCCCAGTACTCCAGAACCCCGTTGGTGCCCAAGCCGGCAACGCCGGTGGTATTTGCCCCCGTGACGCCTTGCAAGGAACGAAGTCCGGAGTAATCCGTCCAGGCGGCACCCACGATGGGCCGGGCTTCTTGCTTGGGCGTAGCCAGGCCGCTGCCCCGGTACAGGCGCAGGGAACCATTGGGCTCAACGGTAAGGAGATCCTGGAAACCATCCGCGTTGTAATCCACCATGCTGAGCCGGACGGCCCTGTTTCCCGTTCCGATCGCAGCCTGCGAACCGATGTACGTCATTCCAGCATTCTTGTACAACCACAGGCCGCCCGAGGCATCCATGGCCACAATTTGCGGTAGCCGGTTGTTGGCGCACCAGTTGCCCACAGCAATGTTCAAGGACTGCCAGCCGTGGCCCAGCACTCCGGGCGAACCAAAGCCGCCCGTCTGCCTCCCCGGATACACCAGGAGTGCCCCGTCGGTGCGTTGGGATATGAGGTCGAAGACGCCGTCGCGGTCCCAATCACTGACGAACAGTTCCTTGAGCCCCGTGAAACCGATGCCGATTTTGCGGGCCGCGCCGTACTTCGCGTTCCCCAACGAGGGGTAGGAATACACAGTTCCGTCCGCCGCGATGGAGACGAGATCTGCTGCACTCCTGATGGAGGCGGAGCTAAGATTGACGGTAGGCGGCTGGTATTTATCGCCCGGCTGGCAGGCTCCAATGGGATCCGTGGGAGGAGTGACCGTTCCGCCAGGTGCATTGGTGGTTCCCGCCGGCAGCGAGGTGTAGCCAAAGAAATTCACCACACCCCACAGCGTGAAGCGGTTGGGCGTGGTCTGCCAGTTGCCGTCCGTGTAGGTAATGCCGATGCCCATGACGTTGAACCGGGGATCACGCAGCAGGGCATCGTGCCCCGGGGAACCCTTCCACCACTCCACCAACTGCGCCGCATCACGGTCCCAGCGGACAGCTATGACTTCGCCTGCGCCGTTGTTCGGATTAAGCGCCCGCGGGTCCGTCCAGAAATTGGCGCGGTGTTGGATCACTTCCCGCGTTGCGATGTTGTTCGACCAATCCTGGGCAAGGCTCGCCACTGTCGCGTGGTACTTCACCGGGGCCAGGCCCAGGGATGCCCGATAGCTGTTGATCGCGTTGAACACCGTCAGGATTGCGGCGGTGTTGCTGTCCGGGAGGAGGGCAAGGGCGCCGTTGTCCGGGTCAGTTGCACCGCTGGGGGCTTTGCCGGGGAAGGGGGTGGTGCTGGGCGTTGGGGTCTGTGGTGGGTTTGCGCTGGGTGTTGGAGTTGCGCTGGGTGAGGGGGTCGCGTCAGCCGATGCGGACGCTGACGCTGTGGGAGTTGCGGTCCGGGTGGGAGAGGGGGTTGTTGTCGGGGTGGGTGTTGCTGTGGATGTTGCGGGGGGTGCTGTTGTCGTTGTTGTTGACGTCGGTGAGGCCGACGGCAGTGGGCCCATGGCTGGCGCTGTCGGCGACGGAACTAGCGACGGTGACGACGGCGACGGCTCGGTTGGGCTGGACGCGGCAGGGTCACTGGCGCCCGGGTTCGCCGGCCCCTCCGTCCCGTCCATCGGGTCCGCCGGCGGACCGTCCGGACCCCACGACGGCCCAATGTTTGGCACAGGCGGCGGCGTCTCGATGACCGGGTCCAGGGCGACGGGCCTGGTCGGCGCACCGCTTTCGGAGCCTTGTTCCGGGACCGGCACGGTGGCGGGGTCGGAGGCTTCGCCGGCCGTGGGGGTATCCGCGGAAGGTGCGGCGTCCGGCGTCGTGCTTGACTCAGGTGCCGTCAAACCAGACTCGACGCTGGAGGAGGGAGTGGTGCTGCCGCTTGGACCCGCATCCGTTGCCGGCAGGATCTGGCTGGAGGCGGCGACGCAGAGGGCCAGCACCCCGGCCAGCACAATGGAAGCCGGCACTGCCAGTTTTTTCACAATTACCCCGCGAATGCTCGTTGCCCCCAGGTACGGGCGCGGTTCTACATGTCCGGGAACTATAGTCCCACGGGGCCGCCCGGACAATGCATGGGGACTTGGGCGCATGGGGTATTTTTGATGCTGTGCTGATCTCTGACCGCGACATACGTGCCGAAATAGACTCCCAACGGATTGTTCTTGAGCCGTACGACCCCGCGATGGTGCAGCCGTCTTCCGTGGACGTCCGGATCGACCGGTTCTTCCGGCTGTTCGATAACCACAAATACGCCCACATCGACCCCGCCGAGGAACAGCCCGAGTTGACCCGGCTGGTGGAGGTGGAAGGCGACGAGCCCTTCATCCTGCACCCGGGCGAGTTCGTCTTGGGCTCCACGTACGAGACTGTCAGCCTTGCCGACGACATTGCCGCGCGTCTTGAGGGAAAGTCGTCCTTGGGCCGGCTCGGACTGCTGACGCACTCCACCGCCGGCTTCATAGACCCCGGATTCTCGGGGCACGTGACGTTGGAACTCTCCAACGTGGCCACCCTGCCCATCAAGCTGTGGCCCGGGATGAAGATCGGCCAGCTGTGCTTCTTCCGGCTGACGTCCTCGGCCGAGCACCCCTATGGCTCCGGTGAATACGGCAACCGATACCAGGGCCAGCGCGGACCCACCGCCAGCCGCAGCCACCAGAACTTCCACCGGACCTCCATCTAGACTCTGCTGCGCCCTCTGCTCTCGCGGCGAGGGGTTAGCTCTCGCCTTTTTCTCTTGCTTCGAGGGGTTAGCTCTCGACCCTTTGGGTGGCCTTTTCGGTCGAGACGTCGCCCCTCAATGAGGCCTTCTCAGCTCCACTAGTCCTCCACGCTGTGGGTAACCTCTCAGCGCATCTTCAACCATGCCAACAATGGCTGATGAGGATTTCTGCACCGCTCCCGTTCGAGATCCGGGGCCGTTCATTTACGCTCGCCGAACAGCGCGCGGCCGGAATGCCGGATCATCGTGCCTGGAATAACGATCTTCGCGTTGCCAGCAGGGGAGTCCGGGTTCCTTGGGGCGAACAACAGGACCCTGCGCACACGGCCCGCCTCCTCACCGGCATAACTGAAGGAGCCATCTGTTGTCGGGAGACGGCTGCGATGCTGTGGGGATGCCCATTGCCTTGGGATGCCCAGCAGGATTTCCTGGTTCATCTGACGAGGTCCGACGGCGCCTTTCGGCCTCAACGCAGGGGAGTCAAAGGACATCGAATGGTGCTCGCTGTGCCGGACATCAGTTCGGTGGACGGGATCCCCGTGACCGGCCCCGCCCGCACGTGGCTGGATCTGGCTGCGGTGCTGGCTTTCGAGGACTTGGTCGCGGCCGCCGACTACTTCATCTGCAGCCAAACCCGAAGCTTTGGTCACAACAGGATTCCCCTCTGCTCTGCTGAGGATCTCAAGGCACAAGTCGATCGACATACCGGCATGCGCGGCATTCGGAAGGCGCGGGCAGCGCTGGAGTTGACCCGCGTGGGCGCCGACTCTGTTCCCGAGACCAGGCTGCGACTGGCCATGGGGCGCGACTTCCTGCCGGAACCTGTCTTGAGCTACGCGGTGCGTGATCCTTCGGGCCGCGAAGTGGCGTGGCCGGATCTCACCTACCCCGAGTTCAAGGTTGCGATCAATTACGACGGCGGCCATCACCTTAGTGCCGCTCAGAAGGAGTCCGACATCCGACGCGAGGCGGCGCTCGCAGCAAACGGCTGGATCTCTGTCGTCGTTACCGCCGAGCATATAAGGGAACGCGGTTACGAGGGGGTTGCAAAACGCATCCGTGAGTCGCTGATACGCGGTGGATGGCAGCCGAGGGGTTAGCTCTCGACCCTTTGGGGGTGGGGCTTATTTGGTTGAGATGTCGCCCCTCGGCGAGAGAGGTGGGCCCTTTTCGGTTGAGACGTCGCCCCTCGGCGGGGACGAGGGGGAGCTTGGTGTTCAGGGGTTAGCCTTCGACCCATTGGGGGTGGGGCTTATTTGGTTGAGATGTCGCCCCTCGGCGAGCGGGTTAGGCCGGGGCGCGCTCCGGGGTTCGGGGCGGGGCGCCGGGGGTTCGACGGAGCGCCTTGACCACCGGTTCCACGAAGCGGGCGGCCAGCGGACCCAAGATGGCCATGATGAGGACGTAGGCCGTGGCGAGTGCGGCGAGTTCGTCGGGAACTGCCCCCGAAGCGACGGCCAACCCCGCGATGACGATGGAGAATTCGCCGCGGGCGATCAAGGCGGCCCCTGCGCGGAAGCGGCCTGGCATAGCAATACCGGCGCGTTTGGCGGCCCAGAACCCCGTGAGCATTTTGGTTGCCGCAGTGACGACGGCCAGCACAAGCGCCCAACCGAGGACAGGCGGAATCGAAGTGGGGTCGGTGTTGAGTCCGAATGCCACGAAGAAGATTGCCGCGAAAAGGTCCCGCAGCGGCTCAAGGATGCGAGTGGCATTATGGGCCGTTGCGCCGGAGATGGCGATGCCCAACATGAACGCCCCAACGGCCGCGGAAACCTGAAGGGCAGAAGCGATGCCGGCTACAAGAAGGGCCAGCCCCAGAACGTTCAGCAGGAACACCTCGGAGTTCTCGCTGTGCACTGCCTGCGAGACGCGGTGGCCGTGCCTGAGCGCGATGACCAGCACCACGGTGACAACGGCAAGGGCAATTCCCACGGTCTGCAGTCCGCCAAGGAAACCAACGCCGGCAAGGATGGCGGTGAGAATGGGGAGGTAGATGGCCATGGCCAGGTCTTCGAAAACGAGGATGGAGAGAACCACAGGTGTTTCGCGGTTACCAATCCGGCCAAGGTCCGTGATGACCTTGGCCGCGATGCCTGACGAGGAGATATACGTGACGCCACCCATGACAATGGCACCTACCAGTCCCCAGCCGAGAAGGACGGCCAACCCTGCGCCTGGCAGGAAGTTGAAGACAAAATCCATGACACCGGCTTGCCATGATCGCCGGAGCCCCGTGACCAGCTCAGAGGCCGTATATTCCAACCCGAGCATCAGCAGCAGGAGAATGACACCAATTTCGCCGGAAAGATGGGCGAACTCGTGCATGCCGTCCAGCTTGACGAACCCGCCGGCGCCGAACGCAAGCCCACCAACGAGGTAGAGGGGGATGGGGGACATGCCGATTCGGCCCGCTAGTCGAGCCAAGAGGCCGAGGCAGAAGACGACGGCCCCCAGTTCAACGAGGGCTAGGGCGAGCGGATCCATCCCGCTCAGCCGTTGCGAAGGATGTCGGCTGCCGAGTCAAGACCTTCCTGGGTGCCGACCGCTACGAGCAAATCGCCGGTGTGAAGTACGACGTCGGGTGCAGGCGAGGGGACTACCTCGCCTTCGCGCATGATGGCCACGATGGAGACACCACTGCGGGTGCGGATCTGAGCCTTGCCCATGGGCTGGTTGACGAAGGGCGAATCAGGAGTGATGGAGAACTGGCGGGTGACAATGCCTGGTATCTCGCGATGCTCTTCTGCCAAGCGCATGGCGATGTGCTGCCCGCCCAATAGGTTGCCCAGCGTCGAGGCTTCGTCGGCAGTCAACGGAATGGACGCCTGACAGGTATCGGGGTCGTCCCACGTTGAGACGAAAAGCTCTGTTTCGCCTTCCCGCAGTTCCACTACACCGATGCGTCGGCCCGAGGCCGTGACGAAGTCCTTGCGGACCCCAAGGCCCGGGAGTTCGGTCTCATCCACGTTCATAGCTCCACCCTAAACTGTCCTGAACCGGTGCGGTACGACCCTCGCACTTCAACCGGTCCTTAGTAGTTAACGCTCGGGGACCACAGCTATTTCCACTTTCGCCGGCGGCTTGACCGGCAGGATCACCAAGAGGCCTGCAAGAAGCACCACCATGATTCCGAGGATGCCCCAACGTTGGGCTTCGCCCTCGGCAACCAGGGGAGAGGCGATGGCGATGCACAGGGTGAAAAGGGTGGGAGCAAGGAAACTGACGGCCCGACCGGTGGTGGCGTACAAGCCGAAGAGTTCGCCGGCCTCGCCTTCCGGTGCAAGCCTGGCCAGGTAGGCCCGCGAGGACGATTGCGCCGGGCCTACGAACAGGCACAGCAGCAGGCCGAAGATCCAGAACGTGTTGCTCGCGGGCCACTCATTACCGAGGAAGACGTAGTCCCCGTTTCCCAGCACCAGAATGAAGGTGCCGGCGATGAGGAGGCCCACCAGCGAGAGGACGATGACGGACTTGGGTCCGATCCTGTCGTCCAGGAAGCCGCCGATGATGGCACCGACAGCAGCGACCACGTTGCCGAAGATGGCGAAGAAGATGACTTCCTTGAGCTCGAATCCGAACGTACCTGCGGCGATGACCCCGCCGAAGGTGAAAACAGCCGCGAGGCCGTCACGGAAGATGGCGCTGGAGAGCAGGAAGTAGATGGTGTGTGGGCTGGTCCGGTATATGGCGCCGATGCGCCGGATCAGCAACTTGTAGGAGGCCAGGAACCCCAAGGAAGCGGTGGCCTTCTTCGCCGGAACTTCAGGGACGGCGAACATCACTGGCAGGGCAAAAATGAAGAACCACAGTGCAGAGAAGACTGCCACGAGCCTGATGTTGAGGGAGTCCTGCGTCGAGGCGCCAAACCAGTCGAAGGACGGCTGGACGAACAGTTGCAGAACCAGCAGAAGGGCAACTATGCCGCCCAGGTATCCCATGGCCCAGCCAAAGCCGCTGACCTTGCCAATGTTCTTGGGGGTGGAGATCTGCGCCAGCATGGCGTTGTAGTTGACGCCGGCGAACTCAAAGAAGACATTGCCCAGCGCGATGAGGCAAACACCCAGCAAGAGGAACTCAGGCTGGGGAAAGACAAAGAAGCAGAGCGCAGTGAGCACGGCAGTGGCGGCCGTGTTGACCCCGAGCCACAGCTTGCGGCGTCCACCGGCGTCCGAACGCTGCCCGGTGACAGGAGCAAGCAGCGCAATGGCCAGGCCGGCGATGGCCAGGGCAGCACCCAGTGCAGCCGAGGCCGCGTCCTCTCCGCCGAAGGCATTGGAGGTGAGGTAGACGGTGAAAACGAACGTGGTCATGACCGCATTGAATGCAGCCGAGCCCCAGTCCCAGGAAGCCCACGCAAGGATCTGGCCCTTCTTGGAGGCGACAGGTCCTGAGGCGAGCTCGGATGTCGGTTGGGAGGCTTCGGGAACTACGGCCGCGTTCATAGCTCGATGCTATAGCGGAGGGGAGAACGGAGGGCGGATGACAGCCCACTATGTGGAGAACAGGGATTGAAACGTAACCTCCAGCCCGCCTCTTTGGCGAAAAACTGTCCGTCCCGCTTGATAAACTAGCTAAACCGAACCCAACGTATGACCGCCTGCTCCAACTTTGACAATTCGTTCCTGACTTTGCGGAGAAAACAGTGATCACAGTTCTCGCCATCACCTTTGTCGCGGCAACTGTGGCGCCCTTGATCTTCAGCAAACTCGGCAGGAACGCCTTCTACGTACTGGCAGCGGTACCGGCAGCGGCCTTCGTTTGGCTGCTCTTCCAGTACGGCCCTGTATATTCCGGTGGTGGCATAGAAGAATTCCTTCCGTGGATACCCAGCCTGCAGCTGGAGCTGGCCTTCCGAATGGATTCGTTGGCGTGGGTCATGTCCCTCCTGATCCTTGGCGTCGGTTCCCTGGTGCTGGTCTATTGCGCCCGGTATTTCAAGAACAAGGACGCGGACCTCGGCGGCTTCGGCGCCCAGCTGCTGGCCTTCGCAGGAGCCATGTTCGGCTTGGTGACCTCCGATGACCTCATGATGTTGTTCATCTTCTGGGAGCTCACCACCATCCTGTCCTACCTGCTGATCGGCTACGCGCGTACCCGTTTGGCAGCGCGCCGCTCGGCGCTGCAGGCGCTGATGGTCACCACCGCTGGTGGCCTCGCGATGCTCGTTGGCCTCATCATCATGGGCGAGGCAGCTGGAACCTACCGCATTTCGGCTATTTTGGACCAAGCCTCGACCCTCATGACCGGACCCATGCAGGGTGCGGTGACGGCCGCCGTCGTACTTATCCTTGCCGGTGCGGTGACAAAATCGGCGCTGGTTCCGTTCCACTTCTGGCTGCCGGGCGCCATGGCGGCCCCCACCCCGGTCAGTGCGTACCTGCACGCGGCGGCGATGGTGAAGGCCGGCATCTACATCGTGGCGCGCTTGGCACCGGGCTTTTCCGAGTCGGAATTCTGGCTGCCGGTGGTCCTGGGACTCGGGCTGGCCACCATGCTTGTGGGTGGGTACCGGGCCCTTCGCCAGACTGATATCAAGCTCATCCTGGCCTACGGAACCGTCAGCCAGCTCGGCTTCCTCACCATGGTGGTGGGGCTCGGACGCCCGGATGCCGCGCTTGCCGGGCTCGGGCTGCTCCTTGCCCACGGCTTGTTCAAGGCAGCGCTGTTCCTTGTAGTGGGCATCATTGACCACCAGTCCGGAACGCGCGATATTCGTAAGCTCTCCGGCGTTTTCCGCTCATCTCGCGCCCTTGGAGTAGTTGCAGCGATCGCCGCAGCGTCCATGGCCGGGGTGCCTCCATTGGCTGGCTTTGTCGCCAAGGAATCAGTCTTCGAAGCCTTTGTTCACTACGGCACGGGCAATAATGCACCTGTCTGGGGAATCTGGATTTTGGTGGGCCTGGTGATCGGGTCCATCCTGACGTTCGCCTATAGCGCCCGGTTTATGTGGGGCGCGTTTGCCACCAAGCCCGGCGTTGAACCCACCCCGTTCAAACCCATCAAGCCCGCCTTCCTGGCCGCGCCGGCCATCCTGAGCCTGCTCACCATTGCCTACGGCGTGTGGCCGGCCCCCGTCGACACGTGGATCCAGCCTTACGCGGCGCTGTTCGCCGATAGGCCGGACGCGGTCGACGCCGGGCACTTGGCTTTGTGGCACGGCCTCACCCCCGCACTGGGGCTGACGGCGATAACCTTCGCGGCGGGCGCTGCGATGTTCTACGGACGCAACATCGTGTCCCGGGCACAAAGCCTGGTGCCGGACTGGGTTGACGGCGACCGCGCCTACCAGCACACCATCGGTGCGCTGGACGATATCGCTGTCTGGGTCACGGGCCGTACGCAGCGTGGCTCGCTCTACTTCTACTTGACGGTCATCCTCACCGTAGCCTTCGCTGTACCGCTCGCCGCCCTGATTGCGGCCAACAAGCCCCTGCCGGAAGGCATCTACTTCATCGACCCCAACTCTCCGCTGCAAATGGTTGCCGGAGCGGGAATCGTGGTGGGTGCCCTGGCAGCTGTCCGGGCCAACAAGCGCTTCCTTGCGGTCCTCATGGTGTCCGTGACGGGCTACGGCATCGCCCTCATGTTTGCTTTGCAGGGTGCTCCGGACCTGGCGCTGACACAGATGTTGGTGGAAACCATCGTCCTGGTGGCGTTCGTGCTAGCCATGCGCAGCCTGCCCGCTGAGCTCCGGGACAGGACCGGTGGCAGGCTTCGGGTGATCCGCGTGATCATCGGTGCTGCGTTCGGCATCACCATGATCTTCGTGGCGATCTATGCCATGGGAGCCCGCGTGGCCACACCCATATCCTTGGACTTCCCCCGTCTGGCATACGAGGGCGGCGGCGGCCTGAACGTCGTCAACGTGACCTTGGTGGACATTCGCGCCTGGGACACGTTCGGCGAAATTTCGGTGCTGGCAATTGCCGCCACGGGTGTCGCCAGCCTGATTTTCGTGCGCAGCCGTGGTGATCGGATCAAGACCTCGGAGGCAGTGCCGGAAGGCAGCGTTGGGCGCCGCACCGGCGTCGACCGTGACTCCCGGGACGGTGCCACACTGGCCGTGGCCAAAAAGTTCACTGACGTCAGCCGCGACGCATGGCTGGTGGCGGGCCGCACCTTGGCTCCTGAACGCCGCTCGATCATCTTCGAGGTGGTGACCAGACTGATTTTCCACTCGATGATTGTCTTCTCCATCTACCTTCTCCTTGCCGGTCATAACCTGCCCGGCGGCGGTTTCGCCGGAGGCCTCACCGCGGGCCTTGCCCTGACCATCCGGTACTTGGCAGGCGGCCGGTTCGAGTTGAGCGAGGCTGCGACAGTCAGCGCCGGAACTCTCTTGGGGACAGGACTTGCGACGGCGGCAGCCTCTGGTCTGGTGCCGCTCTTCCTCGGCGGACAGGTGTTCCAGAGCGCGATCATCGAGTTCTGGCTGCCGGTCTTCGGAGACATCAAGTTTGTCACCTCCACCATTTTCGACATCGGCGTGTACATCGTGGTGGTGGGCTTGGCGCTCGACGTTCTCCGCAGCCTCGGTGCCGAAATCGACGAACACTTTGAGGGCCAGGGCGCGCCCCTTGCAGAGGAAGACGCCGCCGACCTTGCAGGAGAAGCTGCTGAATCCGCCGCATCCGGGAAAGGTACCGCATGAGCATCAACCTGACCCTGCTGATCGTCATGGGCGTTTTGTACGCCTGCGGCATCTATTTGATCCTGGAGCGGAGCCTGACACGCGTGCTGTTGGGCTTGATGTTGCTGGCCAATGCCACCAACATCCTGATCCTTTCCACCGGCGGATACGCCGGTTTGGCGCCCTTGTTCACCAAGGAAACCAGCCCGGACGCCTATAGCGACCCTCTGCCCCAAGCGCTGATCCTCACATCGATCGTGATTTCCTTCGCCGTGACGGCCTTCATGCTGGGCATTATCTACCGCACGTGGGTCCTGGCGCGACAGGACGAAATCCAGGATGACCTCGAGGACCGTCGCGTTGCTGAGACGCCAAGCTTCGACGCCGAGGACGACGCCATTGTGCCGTTGGAGACCTCGGAATTCGCCGTCACCCCTGCCAACACCTCGGACCACACTCACCCCGAAGCAACCGAGACCCCGAGCAAGGCACCAAACCAGGAAGGAGGCAGCGCGTGAATCTCGCAAACCTGTCGCCGCTAGCTGTCCTCCTGCCGATTCTGGGTGCCGCTCTCGCGTTCCTGTTGATCCGGCACCACACCGCCCAGCGTGTGGTGAGCATCGGCATTCTGAGTGCAACATTGCTGCTCGAGTGCCTCCTGCTGTTCTCCGTATGGGACGGCGGCACAACATCAGTCACCTTGGGTGGATGGCTGCCGCCGTGGGGCGTGGTCCTGGTCGTGGACCAGTTCTCCTCGCTCATGCTGGTTGTCTCCACCGTGGTGAGCCTTGCCGTGTTGATTTACGCCACCGGCCAAGGCATGGCCGACGGCGACCAGGAAGCGCCCGTCTCGATATTCCACCCCACGTACCTGATCCTGGTGGCGGGCGTGTCCAACGCCTTCCTCACCGGCGATCTCTTCAACCTCTACGTAGGCTTCGAGATTCTGCTGACAGCGAGCTATGTGCTCATGACTTTGGGCGGCACCGGCCCGCGCATCCGCGCAGGCGTCACGTATGTGGTGGTGTCAGTGGTGTCCTCCGTGCTGTTCCTCATCGCCATCGCCATGATCTACGGGGCCACGGGGACCATCACCATGGCGGACCTGGCCATCAAGTTGGCGGAACTGGACCAAGGCACTCAAAACCTCCTGCACGTCATGCTTTTGGTGGCCTTCGGCATCAAGGCGGCCGTGTTCCCGCTGTCCTTCTGGCTCCCGGACTCCTACCCCACGGCACCGGCGCCGGTTACGGCCGTGTTCGCCGGGTTGCTGACCAAAGTTGGCGTCTACGCCATGGTCCGCACCGAGACGCTCTTGTTCCCTGGGGACACACTGAACGTTCCACTCATGGTGGTGGCGTTACTGACCATGGTGGTGGGCATATTAGGTGCGTTGGCCCAAAGCGACATTAAACGTCTCTTGTCCTTCACCCTGGTGAGCCACATCGGGTACATGGTGTTTGGCCTGGCCATGAGTTCAGTTGCAGGTTTGGGCGCAGCGGTGTTCTACGTGGCGCACCACATTACAGTGCAGACCAGCCTGTTCCTGGTCACAGGTCTCATAGAACGCAGGGGCGGCAGTTCATCCATTGACCGGTTGGGTGGCTTGGCCAAGCTTTCCCCGTTGCTGGCCCTGCTGTTCTTCATTCCGGCCATGAACCTCGCAGGCATCCCGCCGTTCTCAGGCTTCCTGGGAAAGCTGGGTCTCTTGCAGGCCGGCGTGGAGCTGGGAACACCCTTGGCCATCACGCTGGTGGTGGGTGGCGTGGTCACCAGCCTACTGACGCTGCTTGCAATCGCCCGCGTTTGGAACAGGGCATTCTGGCGCAAGCCCGAAGACGCTGAGTATCCGGACCCCGTGCTCCAGACTCCCGGAAACGTCGGCGTCTTGCCGCGGACCATGGTCGGTTCGACGGCGGGTTTGGTAGTTTTCGGTGTCGCGCTGACGGTCTTCGCCGGTCCGCTCTTCCAAGTCGCTGACGGTTCCGCAGGGATCATGTTGGACCGTTCGGCGTATATCCACTCGGTTCTGGGCGACTCGGTCGAGGTGCCACCGCTGGGGCCGGCCGAGGAAATGCAGACGGGTGATGCCAAATGAGCCGTAAGCCCATTTCGTTCCGCACCGAGCTGCCACTGCTCATTTGGTTGGTCATTGTCTGGGGCGCACTGTGGCGGGATTTCAGTCCAGGAAACCTGCTGTTTGGCGCGCTGATCGCCGTGCTGGTAGCCAAGCTGTTCTACCTTCCACCGGTGGAACTGAGCGGCAGGTTCAATATCCTGCGCGCCATTCCCTTCGCCCTGATGTTCCTCGCCAAAGTGGTGGCAGCGAGCTTCCTGGTGTTGTTCCTGGCCGTGGTCAAGGGGCCCAAGGTGCGCAGCGCCGTCGTCGCCGTTCCCTTGCGCAGCCACTCGGACCTGATGGTGACCGCTACGGGGCACGTCATCTCGCTGATTCCGGGCTCGCTGGTGGTGGAAGTGGACCGGTCGACGTCCACGCTGTATCTGCACGCGCTCAATATCTACGAAGAAGCGGACATCGACAAGATTCGCGAGGAAGTCCAGACCATTGAAGCGCGGCTGATCCGGATCATGGGCACGCCCGAAGAAGTGGAAGCCCTCAAAGCCGAAGTACGACCGGGAATGGAAGGGGCAGCTCGATGAAGGAAATGATCCTCGTGGTCACAGCGGTGATCCTCAGCCTGGCTGCCGCGGGCGCGATTGTCCGCATCGCCATCGGCCCTTCCCTGCTGGACCGCGTGCTGGCATCAGACGTCTTGCTGGCCATCCTGGGTGCTGCACTGGCGATCGACATGGCGATGAACAGGCACCTCAACAACCTGATGCTGCTGGTAGCCCTCGCGGTGATCGGATTCATCGGATCGGTGACCGTTGCACGGTTCGTTGCTGAACGGAGGGAACAGAACAATGAGTCCTGATGCCAACGGCGTGGATGTCGTGATCGACGCTGTCACTGCAGTGTTCCTGGTGGTGGGTGCTTTGATGTCCCTCGGCGCTGCGATCGGTTTGCTGCGATTCCCGGACCTCATGAGCCGCATGCACGCAGCCACCAAGCCCCAAGTGCTGGGACTGTTCCTCATGCTTGCTGCGATTGGCCTTCAAATGCGGACGTGGTGGGTATGGCCTGTTCTGCTGGTGGCATGGATTTTCCAGTTGCTGACAGCACCTGTGTCCGCCCACATGGTGGGTCGCTCCGCCTACCGCACCAAGCACGGCCACCGCGAGATGCTCACCAAGGACGAACTCGAAGCCGTTGTTCAACGGGCGGCTGCCGGGCAAGAACCCCGGAACGACCACTAAAAGTCCCAGTCACAGCAAACGCGGGGCCGCCGTGCGTCCACTGGTGTTCATTCCATCAGGTGGAGGCAAAGCGACCCCGCGTTGTTGTCTGTGGTTGAGGCTAGAGGATGTCGTGCGTCTTGGCGAAACGTGCAATGGCACGCTGGGTGCCACGGCTGGCCAACACCTGAATCAGGGTGCTGACGAAGGCTGAGATCAGCGCAAAAGTCAGCGCTGAACGCAAGCTCGTTTCCATGTCGTCGTTGCCCAGGGGTGGTTTGTTGCCAGTGGCCTTTTCCCACCCTTTGTTGACGAGTTTGGTGCCAACGAAGCCCGCTCCGAGGCTCACTCCGGTACCCAGCAGCTTGAAGAAGAGGTTCATGCCTCCAGCCTAGCCGTCCATGGGCCAACTCAAGTGTCAGCGTCGGCTTTCCCGCTCCTTCAGGAACGCTGCCAGGGACCCCACCGGGGCCAACACTGGAACGACCGTGTGTTCCGCCGACCAGACAGCGTCCACCGTCTCAAAATCGGCGATTTCCTTGAGCAGGTAATAGGTGGGCGGCATCAGCTTCAGCGTCCCGGCCGCCTCCGCTTCCAGAATTCCGTCCACCGGCATCCACAACGATTGCCAGGCCTCCGTGGTTTGATGCCGGGGCTCGGCTCCAGGGACGGGTTTTGCAAGGTAGAAGTAGGTGTCAAAGCGCTTCGGCATGTCCGTGGGCGTGATCCAGTTGGCCCACGGTCGGACGTCCGCGGCGCTGATGCTGAGCCCCGACTCCTCCTGGACTTCGCGGATTGCGGCGGTGAGGACCGTGCCTGCGTTGGTCACGGCCTGCGCTGAGTTGGTGCCGGCACCTGAGTCGGAGTCGGTGCCGGTGCCGATGGAACTCGAACTCCAGGCGGCAGCGTGGCGTTGAAGCAGCTCCGCTGGGTAGTCCCAGCCTGACTCGTCCGCAGCATCCACCCTGCCGCCTGGGAAGACCACCATTCCGGCGGCGAAGTCCATGGTGCTGACCCGGTGCTGGACGAACGCCTCGAGCCCGCCCGGGGAATCACGGAGCAGGATGACACTGGCAGCGAGCCGTGGCTCGGATATGGTGCCCTCGCCGACAGCGTGATCCTGACTGGGTGGATTGTTCATGAAAAGTGCCCCTTTGCCGCGGTCGAGTCTGCTGGATCATTCTCTCAGGTCTCGTTGTGGGGCCTGGTGTGCATGCCAAGACCGGCGCGAAGGGTGTAGAGCGGGCCTCGCAACGTCCGATTGTGACCACCTGCCGGCAACGGACCAGCGCCCGCAACACGCGCAGGTGTAAACTGAACCAGCCCATCAGGGCAGATTTGATAACGACAGGGGAGCGCCGCCGTCGGACCTTGCAGAGATGCAGGAGACGCGAGGGCGCTGAGAGTGCGGACAGCCGCAGACCCTCGAACCTGATCCGGTTAGTACCGGCGCAAGGGAGTCGAGCTTCTCAGAGTGTCCGGATCCGGGCGGCGCAGGCCGGTTGGAAATCCGGGGAGCACTTTCCCCTCCTGTAACCTCAGGAGGCAGAAAAATGACCACGGTAAACGTGAAGAAGGCCAGTTACACCTGGCGTGTTGTAGACATCGTTGTGGCGGCTCTTATCGCCATCGCAGGCGGCGTGATCTTCTGGGCCTGGTCCCAGGGTGCCGCGCTGGTTTCCATCCCCATGAACGCGACGTATCCGCCGCTCACCGGCCTGATCGCCGGTGGCTGGATGATCCCCGCAGTCCTGGGCATGCTCATTATCCGCAAGCCGGGCGCAGCGTTGTTCTGCGAAGCTGTCGCGGCCACCGGTGAGCTCATCATGGGTTCCCAGTACGGCACCACCGTCCTGATCTCCGGCGTCCTGCAGGGTTTGGGCGCGGAGCTCATCTTCGCCGCTTTCCGGTACAAGAAGTTCAACCTGCCCACGGCCCTCCTCGCGGGTGCCGGTGCGGGCCTCTTCTGCGGCCTGAACGACTCCTTCCTCCCGTGGGGCTGGAACATCGCCTACGAGGCCGTGGACAAGCTGGCGTACATCACCTTCACCACGATTTCGGGTGCGATCATCGCTGGCGCACTGTCCTGGATTGCCACCCGTGGCTTGGCGAAAACCGGCGTGCTGAGCTCCTTCGCATCGCGCAAGGCCGCGTCGGAGCCCGTCTTCAGCTGATGCCCGCCACGCAGAGCGGCAGCAACAACAGCAGCCCGGTACGGCCTGCCGCCATCTCCGCCGAGGGCTGGGCTTGGCGGCATGCCGGCCGGTCCACTCCGGCCATTCATGGGTTGGACCTCCGGATTGAACCTGGCGAGCGGGTTCTCCTTCTGGGACCTTCCGGTGCCGGCAAATCAACGCTGCTGCACGCCCTTGCCGGCGTGTTGGGCGATGAGGAAGACGACTCGGACGAGTCAGGTTCGCTGCTAATCGACGGCGTGGCGCCCCGGGAGCAGCGGGGCCGCGCCGGGCTGATGCAGCAGGACCCGGAAACGCAGGTGGTCTTGTCGCGGGTTGGCGACGACGTGGCCTTTGGTGCCGAGAACCTTGCTGTGCCGCGGGACGAGATCTGGTCCCGCGTCCATGAAGCGCTCGACGACGTCGGGTTGCGTACCGCTGCCGGTGGCGGTTTGGCGTTGGACCACCCGACGGCGGCACTCTCCGGAGGGCAGAAGCAGCGCCTTGCACTGGCGGGCATCCTGGCGATGCGGCCGGGCCTGATCCTGTTGGATGAACCGACCGCCAACCTGGATCCGGCAGGCGTTTTGGAGGTGCGTGACGCGGTGAAGCGCTGCCTCGACAAGACCGGCGCAACGCTGGTGGTGGTGGAGCACCGCGTGTCCGTCTGGAAAGACCTGGTGGACCGGATCGTGGTCCTGCAGCCGGGTTCCCTGGCGGCGGGAACGGGAACGGGCACGGCAAAGGCCGGGGTCCTCTTGGACGGCCCGCCTGACAAGGTCCTGTCCGAAGCCCGCACCATGTTGATGGCCGCCGGCGTTTGGGTGCCTGGGTACGTTCCGGCCACCCGCGAACGGCGCAGCCAACCCCACACCTCCCAACTGCTCCTTGCAGCCCAGGACCTCGCAGTTTCCCGGGAGAAGCCGCGGCGCAAGGGCTTCAAGACCTTCCCGCCGGTCCCAGTGCAAACGGGAATCACCGCGCAGGTCCGGGCCGGCCAAGCATTGACCATCACTGGAGCCAACGGCGCCGGAAAGTCCACGTTTGCGCTCACGTTGGCCGGCCTTCTTGCGCCGGTGGACGGCACGGTGAGTGCCGCCGTCGAGCTTTCCGAAGGGGCCGGCATTGACCCGTTCAAGTGGAAAGCAGACCAGCTGATTTCACGGATCGGTACGGTGTTCCAGGAACCGGAGCACCAGTTCGTCACGGGCAAGGTCCTGGACGAGCTCATGTTTGGGCCCAGGCATGTGGGCCGCGGCGAAGAACGCGTCGACGAACTGTTGGAGCGGCTGCGGCTTACGCATTTGGTGGATGCCAACCCCTACACCCTTTCCGGCGGCGAGAAGCGGCGGCTTTCGGTGGCCACCGTGCTGGCCGCGCACCCCAAAGTCCTGGTGCTCGACGAGCCCACGTTCGGTCAGGACGCCAATACGTGGGCCGAGCTGGCGTCGTTCCTTTCAGAGTTGTTGGACGCCGGAACGGCTGTGGTCTCCGTGACCCATGACCAGGAATTCAGCGCAGTGCTCGGCGGAACGGAGCTTCGGCTCGGTCCGGTCCAGCATGGTGAAGCCACGCATCAGGAAGCGGGTGCAGCATGAGGGATGCGTTGAATCTCCGCGGGAATCATGCCCTGCTGACCCGAGCCAACCCCTTGGCAAAGTTCGTGTCCGTTTTCCTGATTTCCCTGGTGCTGGCCCTGTCCATCGACTGGGTATCGGCGTCCGCGGCGCTGGTTGCGGAGCTGGCGTTGTTTCCGCTCGCCGGGCTTACGCTCAGGCTTCTGTGGCAGCGCGCTTGGCCGCTGATCATCGCGGCCGCGATCGGTGGCTGGAGCACTGCGATCGTGGCGGCGGACAGCGGCGCTGTACTGCTCGACGTCGGACTCTGGTCCATCAGCGAAGGTTCCCTTGAGCTGGGGCTGGGTTTCATGTTGCGCGGTTTGGCGATCGCGTTGCCGGCGATCCTGCTGATGACCTGCACGGACCCGACTGACCTGGCCGATGCGCTGGCGCAGAAGGCCAAGCTGCCGCACCGCTTCGTCCTCGGCTCCCTGGCGGCCATGAGGCTGGTGGGCCTCATGGCCGAGGAATGGCAGACCATCGGCATGGCCCGCCGGGCCCGCGGCGTCGGTTCCCAAGGCAGCCCGCTGCAACGGCTGAAGGCCACTCTCGGCCAGAGCTTCGGGCTGTTGGTCCAGGCTGTTCGCAGGGCATCCCGGCTGGCAGTGACCATGGAAGCGCGCGGCTTTGGTGGCGGTCAACGGACGTGGGCCCGCGAATCAACGTACTCGTTGCTGGACGCTTGGGTGCTTCTGGGCGGCGTGGTCATCGCAGCGGGCGCGGTGCTCGCGGCCGTGGGTGCGGGAACGTGGAGCTTCGTCTGGCGCTAGGGAGCTTGCTGTTCCTGGATCTCGTCAAAGCCTGCCCGCGTCAGGAACCCCAGCTGGGCTTCCTTCTCGGCGAGCTGGATGATGGGTCCCAGCTCAAAGCAGGTGGCCTCCAGACGACGCAGGGCCTTAGCGTTGCGTGAATCCGGCTCCACCACAATCCGGTCCTTGCCCGGCAAGGAGAACATGTACTTGATCAGGGACGTACCGAGCTTCGGCGTAAAGTGCGGGATGGGCCGCGTGGCAGGGGCCAACAGCAAGTGCATGCCAATGTCTGCTTCGCGTGCGGGGTAGGCCTCCCCCACGGGGTCGTGCAGAGGCTCATAGGTCTGGAAAAGGGCCAACGGTTCGCCATCAAGGACGGCCAAGAACGCGTGGTGGGTCTCCAGCGAATCAAGGAACTCGTAGATCCCCTGGACTTCTTCGCGGGAATTCTCCGTCATTCCCCAGAACTTGGCGCGGGGCTGGGTGACCCATTCGAAGATGAGGTCAATGTCCTCGCCGGGAACCAGCGGGACAAGCCGCAGCGCACCCCATCCTTCGAGGTCTTCGGAGTAGACGGTGGTGCGGACGGAGTAGTCCTGGGTGGTGGTGGTCATGATTTCCTTCGGTGGGGCTAAAGCGGGCTGATGCGGGAGCGGGGATTGGTTAGGTGATGTCTTTGATCAATTCAGGCCAGTCAGTGACCACCGGGGCGAGTTCCCCGGCAGTCCAGAGCGGGAGTTGGTCGGCAAAGTGCTGGTGGCCGGGCGTACCGGAGGCGCCAAAGGGGACGATCCAGCGGCTGTTGCGGCGCTCGGACAAGTCCCAGACGTAGCGGGCCACGGGTCCACGGAAGCTTCGGTCTTCTACGCCGGGGAGGCTTTCGGTGCAGAGCACACACCCCGTATCACCGCTGAGGCCGGCTGTGGGTGCGGCGGTCGCGAGCGCGCCGGGGAGGACATGAACGGGCAACAGCGTGTGCCTGTCGCCCCAGGAGCGCAGCCCGGACTCTTCCAGCGCAACGCCCTCGAGTGCTGTGGCGGCTTCCGCAGCGACGCTGATACCGAGTTCTGAGCCGCGTACCAACAGGGTCTCGAGCGCAAAGCCGATGCGGGATGCCACTGACAACCACGGCCCGAACAAGGGCGAGTAGCCTGTTGGCTCGTTCAACGGCGCCAGCGCGGAATGTTGCGCCAGGCGCCGGACCAATGAGCCCCGCCACGCCGCAAACACTGCAGCGTAATGGCTCCCGGCATCCATGCGGCCGTCCCACTCCAGCAGCATCGAACGCAGTCCCGCGGCTTCCCGGGACAAGTCATCAGCCTCAAGGCCGGACAGCACTGACCGGAACAACGGCCACGGGCCCAGAAGAGTGTCGGTATGGATGGCCTGCATATCGTCCGCGGACAACGGCCCCGGAGCCGACTCGAGCAGCTCACGGATGCGCAACGCCCGATGCGCGGGGGCGAACTCCATGGCCACGGCGTCGCCGCCTCCTGCTGCGCGGTCGTTCGCGCTCACGGCAAACTGCTCCACCTCCGTGCGGGGCAGGATCACGTACTGACCCTCCCAATCGTGGCGGGCTGAGAAGGCCGGCGAGGGCAACCTCCTGTTGGCGGGATTGCGCTGCGGAACAAGGCCGGCAACAAAGTGCCGCACTGCTCCGGAGGTGTCCCCGGCCACGACGCTGTTGACGGGCTCAACCCAGGCATCGAACGCCGCTTCCACCTCGGAGACGCTCCGGCTCCGCAGCAGCGGCAGGAGGGCCTCAAAACCAAGCCGCCCCTCAACGCGGGCAGGGAAGCGCAAACTCAGCGCCTCGCCGTCGGGCGCTTCAGAGATCACCGAACCCCGCGCGGTCTCGATGACCTCAACGGTGACCGGCTCACCGTCGCGGACGATGATGGTTTCGGCACTCACGACGGCGGGTTCCCAGCCGTGCGGTCCGCGCGCCTCGATGCGTTCCCCGGTGGCGTCCGTGACCCGGCGCAGTTCTTCCTCGAAGAGGTCCTGGTAATCGGCCATGGCGTTGGTGATGGCCCAAGCGGTGTGCCCGGTGTGGGCGAGGTGCGGGAGGCCGGGGACGCCGGGGAACGCGAAACCGATCGCGTCGAAGTCCGGGCAGGCGAGCCGTACCTGCTGGTACACGCCGGGGAGTTCCATGAGGCGGTGGGGGTCGCCGGCGATCAGCGGGAGGCCGGTTGCCGTCGTCGAGCCGTGCGCAGCCCAGGCGTTGCTGCCTGACCAGACGGGAGCTTCGATGCTGAACAGGCTCACGGCGTCGTCGCCCAAGGTCCGCGCGACGTGGGCCCTGAACAGCTTGTTGGGGAACGTGGAGAAGAGGATGTGATGGACCAGGAAGACACCCAGCGGCGTCCACGGATTCCATGGCTCCGGCGTGCAGGCGGACTCGTCGAACTCGGGGCCGCCGCGGAGTCCGTCTGCCAGCGCTTGGTTGATGCCGGCCACGTACTGTCCGCACCAACGCTGAGTGTCTGCGTCGAGGTTCTCGAAGCAGCGGCGCGCCGTGTCATCCAGCCGGGCTTGGCGTGCAAACCGGTCCCACACCACGACGTCGGCACCCAGGACTTCCGCTGTTCGGCCTTCGGAACGCCACCGTTCCAGCTCGATCTGCCAGGAGCGGTCCGTGGCTGCGTTCGTGCCTTGGAGAAAGGCGAGCTCATCGGTGGAATCCGCCCACAGGTGCGGGATCCCCCACCGATCACGGTAGGTTCCGGGGCCGCCTGCCGGGGCGGAAGGGTGCGTCGGGGCAGGCGTCATAATCTCTGGCCGCTTTCGAGCTTAGGTTAGGCTTACTTAAGCTCAAGATAAATGGCTTTGGCCCCGTTCACAAATCGTGGCCGTTCGTGAAGGAGTGTTGCTTGAAGCGCAATTGGGAAGGCGTCGTGCTCAAAGTCATGGGCGCCAAGGATTTCACGCTCGAAGTCACCGGGAAGGAAGAAATCACCCCGGACTTCCTCCGTGTGCACGTGCGCGACGGTGGACTGCTGGAGCGAAGCGGACTGCATCCCACCATGTGGATCAGGCTGTGGTTCGATGATTCCGGTAAGGCCCACCAGCGTGCGTACACCCTGGTCAATGCCTCTCCTGCGGACGGCACGTTCAGCATGGACTTCGCGATGCACAACGGTGTGGCCGCTGACTGGGCCCGCTCTGTCCAGGCCGGCGACACCATCGACGCCACCGTTCAGGGCAGTTCCTTCACCTTCCCGCAGCCCGCTCCGCGCCGGATCTGGGTAGTGGGCGATCCCGCCTCCATCCCGGCCATCAACTCGTTGCTGGACGAGCGGGAGTTCACTGCCGCGGGCGCGGCTCCCGTGACCGCCTGGCTTGAATACCAGCACGACGCCGACCCCTCGTTGGAGGTGCGGACGTTAGAGTCCGACGTCGTCAGTTGGGTTCCGCGCAAACGTGACGGCGCCGCTTTGGTTGAGGAAGTCTGCGATGCGCTCACTGCGGAGAGTGTGTCCGTGGACAACGACTTCTTCTGGATCGCCTGCGAAGCCTCCAGTACCCGGGCAATCGTGAAACACCTGCGGAAGACGCTGGGCGTAGACAAACACCGGATCGATGCCTTGGGGTACTGGCGCGTCTAGGAATCGCGGCGTTTCTGCGGTCTTCAGGCGTTACTCGCGCCAGTTGAGGAAGCCCTTTTTCCCGTCAGGCGGGGTGAGGACCACGTCCCGGCCGTACTTCTTCTGAGCGTCAGCGCCGAAGAAGGCATCCGGGACGATGCGGATTGCCTTGGCCACCTTTCCGTCCTTCAGGAAGACGAACAACGCGGGCGACGCCGTGTAGCGGTTCTCCTTGGTCAGAGGCTCGCCGAAGGCTGCTTCGATGTCCTTGGCCGGCGTTCCCGCTGTCACGAAACCCGCCTGGTCCCACTCGAAGTCCGTGGCGTCGGCCAGTTTCAAGGCCGTCCCGTTCTTCGCGGACTCGAGCACCTGGCTGTTGAGCTTCTCGTTCGATTCGGGCATGACAGATCCTCCTAGTGAACAGGCGGCCAGGGCGCAGGCCAGGATGACAGTGAGCAAGCCGGCCAGGGAGGCGCGGCCAGCAAGAGTGGGGCGGCCTGCGGAAGTCAGCGGCCGTCGTCGAGCCTGTGGTTGGTGTTGGAACCTCACGAGGTGGTCCTCGACTCGTCGTTAAACTCCGGATCCTCGCCGGGGGCGGGCTCGGCATTGTTGGCGTCGCCGGTTTGGTCCATGGGGACCTCATTGGACGGATGGGGCAGCAGGTCCTGTCCCACCACCACAGTGTCGCCGTTGTTCACGGCTTCCTCGATCAAGTCCGCAAGCTCCTCAGCGCTGGCATCCGGGTTGGCTATGGCCACATTGCGGCCCACCTCATTGTTATACAGATCCATGGCTTCACGGGGTGCGGGGTTGCCGGGGAGCTGCTCGTGCGCCGTGGCGTAGTCCTCCGCCCAGTCCGCACCGAACTCCTTGACCATGAGCGCGTTCCAATACGCGTGACGGAAGGCATCGTTCTGGTCATCGTTGCGGTCGGCGCTGGGGAAGCGGTCGTCGGCAGTGCTGAAGGCGTCATCGTGAATGCCTTTGAAGGCGTTCATCTCGAAAGGACCCAAGCCGTTGAGGAGCTCCGCTTCCTTCTCGGTGACTTCCCTTTGGTCAACCACGAAGCGCAGCGGGTCCCAGTCCCCGGGCCAATTGGTGGTTTCGGCGTCGCTGACCTGGTATTCGTCCAGTATTTCCTGCGGTGTTGGCTGGCCAGGGTTCGGATTGGCTGCGGTCTTGGTGGTGGAGTCGTTCCCGGGGTTGGCGGAGGTGCCGGAGCTGCCCGAGGTGCCGCTACCCTCCGTGGATGCGGAGGACTGCTGGTCGGCATTGGTGAGCACGGACTGTGACGCCTCTTCCAGGCCTCGAGTGGTTCTCTCCAGCAACGGCCTCAGGCGGCCCTGCCAATCTGCGGCAAAACGCTTGGCATCCTGGCCCTGCCAGCCGCCGCCCTGGCCGGTCATGCCTTGGCCGATCAGCGAGTCGAGCTCCCGGGCCCGGCTGGTCAGCAATGACGCACCGTTGGCCAAGGCCTTGGAGAGTGCTTTGAGTTGGTCGACGTCGGCGCCGTAGAAAGGCATGTTTCCCCCTGAGCTTTCCCTTCATGGTTTGGTATTGTTCCGCGGACCGCAATGGGTACTTCTGCCCGGTGGCTACTGAGGGAAAGCGTTCACCCGCAGCGACCAGCCGCCGTGGGGCTCTATATCTCACGGTGCGGGTATAGTGTGACGTTTGCCGCTCAAACGGCGTTTTGTACGAGCCTCCTAACTCACCTGTGATATTTCTTGGGTATGACGCAACCTACCGCTGAACACGTAGGCCTTCTGCTCCGCAACGCCCGTGGCGAAAAAGGGTGGACGCAGGGGCAGTTGGCAACCGAGCTTGGAACCAGCCAGAGCGCGATCGCCCGGATGGAGCAAGGTAAACAGAATCTCAGCCTCCGGATGATCGAACGGCTTGAGGCAATATTCGGCCGATCAATCGTCAAAGTGGGCAAGCCGCAGATGACCCACCTCCGGGTTGAGGGCGGCAGGACCCTGTCCGGCGAAGTGGATGTCAACAGCAGCAAGAACGCGGGCGTGGCGCTTTTGTGCGCCAGCCTCATCAACCGCGGCACCACCACGCTGCGCCGCCTGGCCCGCATCGAGGAAGTCAACAGGATTGTTGAAGTACTGACGTCCATTGGCGTCGAATGTACCTGGCTCAACGGAAGCGACCTCCGCATCCGCAGGCCCGATGTGCTGGACCTCTGTTCGATGGACGTAGACGCTGCCCGCCGTACCCGCAGCGTCATCATGCTGCTCGGTCCGCTCCTGGATGAGACCAGCGAATACCTGCTGCCGTATGCGGGTGGCTGCGACCTCGGAACGCGCACAGTTGAGCCGCACATGCAGGCACTGCGCCAGTTCGGGCTTGAGGTTGAAGCGAAGTCCGGGTTCTATTCCGTGACGGCGCCCCCGGCCGATGGCCACCACCGTTCCTTCGTCCTGACCGAACGTGGCGACACCGTCACCGAGAATGCCATCATGGCCGCCGCGCACCGCGAGGGCACCACCGTGATCCGCAATGCCAGCCCCAATTACATGGTCCAGGACCTGTGCTTCTACTTGCAGGGGCTGGGCGTGGAGATCCAGGGCGTCGGCACCACCACGCTGAAGATCACCGGCCGTTCCGCCATTGACGTGGAGATCGAGTACTTCCCGTCCGAGGACCCCATCGAGGCCATGAGCCTGATCACCGCGGGGATCGTCACCAACTCCGAGGTCACCATCCGCCGGGTCCCCATCGAATTCATGGAAATCGAGCTCGCCACGTTGGAACAGATGGGCCAGAACCTTGAAATCTCCGGCGAATACATGGCACGCAATGGCCGGACCCGCCTGGTGGACGTTACCACCAAGCCCTCCGAGCTCCGCGCGCCGCAGGACAAGATCCACCCCATGCCGTTCCCGGGCCTGAACATCGACAACCTGCCGTTCTTCGCTGTGATCGCGGGCAACGCTGAAGGCCAGACCATGATCCACGACTGGGTCTACGAGAACCGTGCCATCTACTTGACGGAACTCAACAAACTGGGCGCACAGGTGCAGCTGCTGGATCCGCACCGGATCTACGTCAACGGACCCACCAAGTGGCGTGCCGCGGAAATCGGCTGCCCGCCGGCCTTGCGACCCGCCGCCTGCCTGCTTCTGGCGATGCTCGCTGCCCGGGGCACGTCCGAGCTCCGCAACATCTACGTGATCGAGCGCGGCTACGAGGACCTTGCCGAGCGCTTGAACACCATCGGCGCCAAGATCGAGTACTTCCAGGACTAGGCTCCACGCGTACGCCGGCAGCGGATAGTTAGCGCGCCCGTTTCCGCCATCCGCGCCAGCACGCTCTGGTGCGAATAGCGGAAACGGGGGCGGTCCTTCGCTGCGCCTTCGGCCCTGTCCTCTACCGGCCTCCTGACGCAGAATGGAGCATGCGGACTTTCGGGGTTGAGGAAGAGCTGCTCATCGTCCATCCTGTGACGGGAGAGCCTCTTGCCCTCGCGGATGCGCTGCTCGCGGGCCACAACCAGCCGGCATCCGCAACGAGCCTCAGCCGCGAACTCAAGCTGGAGCAGATCGAAACCCAGACCCGCCCCTGCCACGGCTACGGTGAGCTTCTGCATCAGATCCGCCGCGGCCGGGCCATGGCCAATGAAGCGGCCCGCCAGCACGGCGCACGGGTTGCCGCGATCGCCACCTCCCCGCTGGATTCGAACACCCACACCACCCCGGATCCCCGTTATGCCGAGATGCTGGACCGCTTCGGCATCATCGCCACGGAACAACTGACGTGCGGATTCCATGTGCACACCTCTGTTGAGTCCCCCGAGGAAGGTGTGGTGGTGCTGGACCACATCCGGGACAAACTCGCCGTGCTCACGGCACTCACCGCCAACTCACCCTACTGGCGCGGCCTTCCTACCGGTTTCGACAGCTATCGCACGCAGGCATGGAACCGCTGGCCCACCTCTGGACCGTCGGCCGTGTTCGGATCACTCACTGCCTACCGACGCATCGTGAAGCGGCTGTTGGAAACGGGCGTGATCCTGGATGAGGGCATGATCTACTTCGATGCCCGCATCTCCCGGAACCACCCCACTGTGGAGGTCCGTGTGGCCGACGTCTGCCTCCGCGCCGAGGACGCCGCGTTGATTGCGGTGCTGGTGCGGGCTTTGGTTGAGACGGCTTCCTTGGAAATGCTCGACGGCGTTGAGCCCACCGCGGTGCCCACGGCACTCCTGCGGATGGCGAGTTGGCAGGCCAGCAATGCGGGGTTGCGTGGAGATCTCCTGGACTTCGGTGATTTCCGTCCCCAGCCGGCAGCGGGCGTGGTCTGGGCGTTGGTGGATTACGTGAGCCCAGTGCTGGATGACCAAGGCGAATTGGAGCTGGTCAAAGCGGGGATCTCAGATCTGCTGGAGCGGGGGAACGGCGCCCACGAGCAACGGGAAGCCGCGGTGCGGTACAACAACAGGCAGCGAGGCAGCCAGAACCAGCCGGGCAGTCCGCCCACCAACGCAGCCCTGGCCGCCGTCGTCGGGCATGCAGCGAAGGTGACGGTTCGCGGAACCTCTGCCGACGCGCACAAGGAGCCCGCGCCCATGTTGTCCAGGGTCAGGAGGCCTTAGGCCTTGTTGGGTTCCGGCTCTTCCCAGGCCATCAAGTAGGCGCCCGTGAGACCTTCCACAAGATAGAAGCAGAACGGCGGGATGTCCTTTTTCGCTACCAGAATGGCGCCGTAGACAGGTGCGCTGGCCGCAGCTGTGACGCCGATCCAGCGTTTTGTGGGCATGGAAAGAAGACTCCCACCCAAGGCGGCCAACGCCACAACATGCAGCCCGGAATAGGCCAGGAAAGGCGCGCTGGATCCTCGGCGGTAGGCAAAACCCTCAAGGTCAGCAGCCCGCCGGGCGAGGCTGGAGACGAAGAGCGGGGCGCCGGCGAGCAATGCGGCGGCGGCAGCGAAAGCCCACTTCTTCGCATTCCCACGTGGTGCATTGTGGCCCGGAACGGCGTTCTGGCCCGGAACGGCGTTCTTGCCCGGAACGGCACGGGCAAACGCGGCGAATCCCACCGGCACGGCCACGGTTCCCACGGCGGTAAGGTGCTGGCCCACGATCCAACCGCGCCGTCCGGAGGTCAGCATGCGCAGGCGTTCGGCATCGTCCGGTGTCATGTAGACGCGCGAGACCGGCGAGATTCCCACGAACCACACCGCCGTGCCGGCAACGATGACCGCTCCGGCACGGCGATAGGGATGGTTCCCGCTCATGGCAACAAGGCTAGACCTGTTTGAGGGCCTTCTCCAGATCCAGGACGAGGTCGTCCACGTCTTCCAGTCCCACAGAGAGTCGGACTACTCCGTCGGAAAGCCCGATCGCCGCCCGGCCCTCCGGTCCCATGGCCCGGTGGGTGGTGGTGGCGGGGTGGGTGATGAGCGACTTGGAATCGCCCAGGTTGTTGGAGATGTCAATGACGCGGAGGCCATCGAGCAGGGCGAACGCAGCCTCTTTGGCTGAGCGCCCGGTCGAAGGAGACAGCTCGAACGTCAGCACGGTGCCGCCGGCCTTCATCTGCTTTGCGGCAAGCTCGTACTGCGGGTGGGACTTGAGCAGCGGGTACTTGACCCAGCTGATGGCAGGTTGCTGCTCGAGCCACTCTGCGATCTTCAAAGCGGATGCCGAGCTGTGGTTTACCCGCAGTCCGATGGTCTCCAAACCCTTGGTCAGCACCCAGGCATTGAACGCGGAAAGAGAGGGACCGGTGTGGCGCATGAGCTGCTTGACGGGACCATCGATGAACTCTTTGGTGCCCAGGATCGCACCGCCAAGGACACGACCTTGGCCATCAATGTGCTTGGTGCCGGAGTACACGATCACGTCCGCGCCCAGCTCACCGCAACGCTGCAGCAGGGGAGTGGCGAAGACATTGTCTACCACGACGGTCGCCCCGGCGGCATGCGCCAGTTCGCTGACGGCGGCGATGTCGACGATTTCCTGCATGGGATTGGACGGCGACTCGAAGAACACGGCAGTGGTCGGTTCCGAGAGGGCTTCACGCCATTGATCCAGATCCGGGCCGTCAACGAACACAGTCTCCACGCCCCAGCGGGGCAGGATCTCGTTGAGGATTACGAAGCAGGAGCCGAACAGCGAGCGGGCGGCAACCACACGGTCGCCTGCAGCCAGCAGGGCACCCAGGGCAGTGAAAACCGCGGACATGCCGGACGCCGTGGCAAAGCACGCCTCAGTGCCTTCGAGCAGCCTCAGCCGCTCCTGGAATGTGGCGACAGATGGGTTGCCGTAGCGGGAGTAAACGAAGCGTTCGTCCTCGCCGGTGAAGGCACGTTCGGCAGCGGCGGCCGATTCGTATACAAAGCCGGAGTTCAGGAAAACGGGCTCGGATGTCTCCTGGAAATTGGTGCGGTCAAGGCCACCGCGAACGGCCTGGGTGTCAGGGCTCCAGCCGGCGGCGTCGGGATTGAAAGTCACTTACTCGGTCCCCAGATTCGTCGGCAGGCCACGGTTCTTCCAGCCGTTCACGGTGCGCTCACCGTAGCGGTCCGGTTCGCCTTCGAAGCCCTCAAGGACGTTGTAGGCCGTGAAGCCGGCCTGCGTTGCGGCAATGGCGGCGGAGATGGAGCGCTGCCCGGAGCGGCAGATGAAGACGAGCTCCACGGCATCGTCCTCGGGTGCCTGCTGCTGCAGGTCCTCTATGAAGCGGGAGTTCGGGATACCGCCGGCGAGGTTCCACTGGATGAACAGGGGATCGTTCTCAGTGGCTTTGGTGTCCGGGATGCCGATGTGGGCCCACTCGCCCTCGGTGCGCACATCCACCAGGATGGCGCCTTCTTCAAGCTTGGCCCACGCATCCTGCGGGGTCAGGTCACCTGCGTAACTCATGCGTGGCCCTCGAATGCTTCTTCATCGTCGTAGTTCTCGAGCTGGTCCACTGCGTTGGCGACGGCGGCATCCGCATTGGCAATCGCCGCAGGCAGCACAATTGCCTGGGCCACGATGACTTCCGTGCCGTTGAAGGTAGCTGCCGGGCTGCCATGGAGCACATAGCCTTCGGCGAGGGAGTTGTGGATACGCTCGCAGAAATCGCGATTATCCGGGCCTGTAATCAGGCGGTAAGAGAGTTTTTCTTCAGTGGGTTCAGGCATTGCTGGTGCTCCTCAGTCACGCTTGCAGTTCGAGTTGTCGATACGCCGAGTAGTCACCTGAGGCACCCCGCCGGAGAGAGGGTTGCCGACCAGCAAGTCAGGGCTTTGCGCTGGTACTCATTACTCAAGAAAAACGTAACATCCACGGGCGTCGGGCTGCACTTGCGGGTGGCTGCACCGTCGTCATGTTGCGTAATCGGCGGCTGCTTCACTGCCGGTCCTTAAGCGCCCGCACTGCCGCGCCGACAGTGGGGTAGAAGTGGTTCGGCGTAAATCGGGCCGCCGTACCAAGGCGGATCAACTTGTCCTTCACAGGTCCTTTGAGCTCGGCAAACACCAGGTCCACTCCTTTTCTGGCCAGCCATTCGTCCAGGGTTACCAGGTCATCCAAGGCGGTGGTGTCGATCCCCGTGATGGGTTCTGCAGCAAGGATGACGTGGGTAATGGGCTCCGCGGACTCGTCCGGGGCCTCGTCGAGTTGCTCCCTGACAAAGCTGGCCAGGACCTGTCCGTTGCCGAAGAACAGGGGTGCATCGAATCGAAGGATCAAGAGCCCGGGAATTCGCTCGCCTTCGGGGTGCCGTTCAAGGTCGTGATACCCGGGGACGCCTTCCTCGGCGCCGAGTTCGGTTCGGTACGGATCCCATGCCCTGCGGACAAAATCCAGGAGCGCCAAGGCGATGGCCACCACGATTCCCTGGAGGACACCCACCGTCAGCACTCCCACGAACGCGGCCAGCATCACCACGGACTCGCTGCGGCTCAGGCGCAGGAGCCGCCGGACGCCCGCTGGATCCGCGAGGGCAATGGCTGCGGCGATGACGACGGCGGCCAAGGTTGCCGATGGCAGGTACTCGGTCACGCCCGGTGCCAGCAGCATGAACGCCAGCACCAACACGGAGCCCACCACCCCTGTCATCTGGGATTTCGCGCCGGCATCCACGGCCACCGGGGTCCTGGAGGTACTGCCGGAGATGGGGAACCCGCCCAGGAGGCCTGTAGCAGCATTGGCTGCACCAAGCGCAGCCATCTCCCTGTTTCCGGAGACCTTCTTCCCTTCCTTGGCTGCCAATGTCTGTGACAACACCCCTGTGTCAGCGAAAGCCATGAGTGCAATGCCTGCGGCGGCAGGGAACAGCGTCAGGGCGTCGGCCCAGCCGATGCCCCCGAGTGCGGGCATGGGCAGGCCCTGCGGCAGGACCCCGGTGACTTTGACGTCGCCGTTGAGCCCGAAGACCGCCGTCGCCAGGCACGAGCCAACCACCGCCAGCAAAACGCCGGGCACCTTCCATTTCAGGAGCCGGGGGATCCAGATGAGAGCCAGCGACCCGACTCCCAACAGCAGCGCGGTGATGTTGACCTCGCCGCCCAGTAACCCGGTGGTGACCTTCGCGAGCTTTTGCCAGATGTCGCCGTCGGCCTCAATCCCCAGAAACGCCGGGAGTTGCGAAAGGGCCACCAACAGCGCGATTCCGTTGAGGTACCCGAGCCGGATGGGTTTGGACAGCAAGCCCGTGATGGCTCCCAGTTTCAGTGCCGAGCCCGCAAGCATGAGCGCCCCGATCAACACGGCCAGCAAGCCGGCCAGCGCCACGGATTTTTCGCTGCTTCCCGCTGCCAGCGGCACAATGGCCGCGGCAATCATGGGAGCAAGGGCAGAATCGGGTCCCAGGACCAGAATGCGGGAAGGTCCCACCACCGCATAAACCAGCAGCGGGACCACTGTCGCGTAGAGCCCGGTGACCGGGGGAAGCCCTGCCGCCTGCGCGTAGGCCATCCCGGCGGGCACCAGCAGAGCAAACAGTGCAGCGCCCGCAATCAGATCGTGCCGCAGCCATTCCCGCTTGTAACCCTTGAGGGCCCAGACGCTGGACAGCCGGTCCTTGGCGGAGGGGCGGGTGGTTGCTGCACTCATACAGCGATCATTCCCGACCCCTGCTGTTTGCGGAACACGACATACGCCTTATGTGGAAAATCCGGACCGTCTCCAGCCGCGTTCAAATATGACGTCCCGGGAGCATAATTGACCCAGTACGTCCCCCTGTAACTTCGCATGAAATCAGGTCGCGGTGAACGGACAGAGCAGTTCTACACTCAAGCCCATGCTGCACTTTGGATGGTTTGTGGGCCACGGATTCGGTGTCCAAGGGTGGGGGACGCCCGGTTACGGCCTGGGCTACGACTGGAAGAAACCCGCCCTGTACCAGGACGCTGTCCGGGCGTTCGAACAATCCGGGTTGGACCTCTTCATCATCGAGGATTCCCTCACCGTGCCGGACACGTATGGCGGATCTGCGGAGGTGTCCCTGGCTCACGCCTCCTTTGCCCCGAAACACGATCCGCTGGCGCTGGTCCCGTATCTGCTCTCCGCCACCGAGCACCTGGGAATCGTGCCGACCGTCAGTGCCTCGTTCTACCCACCCTTCACTGCCGCCCGCCTCCTCGCCACGTTGCAGCACTTCTCTGCGGGCCAGCTGGGCTGGAACGTGGTCACGTCCGGCAGTGACCTCGCCGCCCAGAACTACGGGTTGGACCAGCAGATTGAACACGACCTTAGGTATGAAAAAGCGGAGGAATTCGTCGACGTCGTCAGGCGGCTCTGGCGGAGCTGGGAACCGGGCGCTGTCCTTGAGGACGTCTCCGCTGGGGTGTTTGCCGACCACACCAAGGTCCACCCGATCAACCACGACGGCGACTTTTTCAAGGTCCGCGGTCCACTGAACACGGCGCCGCTGCCGGAGGAACCTGTCCTGGTCCAGGCTGGCGCGTCTCCCCGGGGCAAGGCGTTCGCGGGTGGTCATGCCGATGTGGCCATTGCGTTGGCCCGTGGTGTTGAAGGCATGAAGTCCTACCGTGACTCGATTCGCGCGGAGGCCGCCAAAGCCGGCAGGAACCCCGACAACGTCAAGGTACTTTTTGTCCTGAAGCCCACCGTGGTTGGGTCTGCTGCCGAGGCCGAGGAATTGCGGGCCCGGCGTCGTGAGCTCACCCAGCGCGACATCGACAGCCAGCTGAACTCCATCTCCTACCTGTCGGTGATCGACTTCAAGCAGTTCGACCTCGACGCACCCCTCCCGGAGCTGAGTACCAACAGCAACCAGGGGACGTTGGAACACTTCACCAAGGCGGCCCCTCCCGGTTCCACGCTGCGCGAGATCCTGCAGGCCCGGAGCGGCGGGGCAGGGGATTCGATCATCGGCACGGTGGGCGAGATCGCAGATTACCTTGAGTCGACCGGCTCCGAGGTGGGCGGCGACGGGTTCCTCTTCTCCGGCTTCGTGGACCCGGTAACCGTGCACGGTGTCCTGGACAAGCTCACCCCTGAACTACGGCGGCGAGGCCTGTTGAGGACGAGTTACGGCAACGGTGGGTTCCGGCAGAATCTCCTGGATTTCTGATGACGTCTTCCAAACCGCGGACTTTAGTGCTGGGAACGGCTCCGGTGCGCGCTGCAGACGTGGCGCTGGCCGCCTCTGATCCGGCGTTCCACGTGAAACTCAACCCAGATGCGTTGTCTTTGATCGGTCGCTCCCGTGACGTACTGGAGCGTACCGCCGCCTCCGGACAGCGGGTTTATGGACTCAATACGTTGCTCGGCTCCGGCCGGGACACCGCTGTGGAGGAGAAGTCGCTCCTGGCCTATCAGGTCCAGGTGGTCAGGTATCACAACAGCGGCGTGGGATCGTATCTGGACCGTCCCGCTGCCCGCGCCGTGATCCTCGCCCGGCTGATCGGCTTCAGCCGCGGCGGTTCCGGCGTGCGGCCCGAAACAGCAAACTTCTATGCCGGGCTCCTCAACCGTGGCGTCCTGCCCGCCATCCCGCGCGAAGGGTCGGTGGGCTCATCGGACCTCACCCAGCTGGCCGCCGTCGCCGCCGTCGCCATCGGTGAGGGCAAAGCCTTCGACGCCGACGGCGCCTTGGTCCCGGGTGCCAAAGCGCTCGCCGATGCCGGCCTTCAACCCCTCGTCCTCGCCCCCGGTGAGGCGCTCGCCTTGGTGAGCGCCAACGCGTATTCCGTCGGCGCCGGGACCCTCGCCTTGCTGCGGTTGCACCATCTGGCCCGGCTGGCCGACGTCGCGCTCTCCCTTTCGCTGGAGACCATCGCAAGGTACGACGGCGGCGGGAACCTCAGCCCGTTTTCGCCGGCTATCCAAGCGGCCAAGGCGGTGAACGGCCAGGGTGATTCGGCGGCAACTGTGCGACACCTGCTGAGCGGTGGCTGGATGGAGGATGTGCGTTCCGAGGTGTCGGTGCAGGATGCGTTGTCCTTCCGGGCCGCACCGCAGACTCACGGGGCGTTTCGATCCCTCGTGACGCAACTTGGTGTTGCCTTGGAAGTGGAACTGAATGGTCGCGGCGACAATCCCCTGGTGGATGTCGAATCCGGGCTCATGGTGTCCGGCGGGAACTTCCAGCCGATGCAACTGGCTCTAGCATTCGAGGGTCTGCGGCTGGCGTTGGCGCACGTGGGGATTTCCAGTGAGCGCCGCATCGCCAAGCTGTATCCGCCGCAACGGGCCATCCGGGCCAAGCACTTGCAAGCAGCATCGAGCCAAGCATCGTCTGCAGGGTCGGGAACCGAGGCCGGACTGGAATCTGCCTCGGCTTCCGGGCTTGCCCAGGAGGAACTGCCCGGGCTGCTGTGGTACTCCGCGGCCGGGCTATTGGCCGAACTCAAGTTCCTGGCCGCCCCGGCCACTCTTGGCGCACCGACCCTGTCCGCCGACGTCGAGGACCACTCAACATTGGCCCCCTTGGCCCTCCAGCAACTCGAAAAGTCGGCGGAGGTGCTGGAAAAGCTGTTGACGATCGAGGCGCTGACGGCGTCCTATCTGCTGCTCGAAGCGGGAGCTGCGCAACCGCTCGGGAAGGGGACCGGCGTCGTCGTGGGTCGACTCGCTGACGTGCTGGCCGACAGGCCATCCGCGCCGGATCTTGTGGAACGGGCGCGGACTGAACTGCGCGGCGCCGTGGATCAGGTTTTCCCGGAATCAGAGGAAGGGGTTGGATCGTGGTGAGTACGGCGATTCGTCAGCATGGAGCCCACGCATCGGCCCGACTGCCGGCCGGGCTGGACGCCTCGGTCCTGGACAAAGTGGGCAACACGCCACTGGTGAAGTTGGAGTCGCTGGGCCGTGGACTGGGCAGCACCATCCACATCAAGCTTGAGTCCGAAAACCCCGGCGGCTCCATCAAAGACCGCACTGCACTCAGCATGGTTCGGGCGGCTGAGAGGTCCGGGGAGCTGAAGCCGGGAGCCACCATCGTGGAGAGCACCTCGGGCAACACCGGGATCGGACTGGCGCTCATTGGCCACCTGACCGGTCATCCCGTAGTGGTGGTGACAGGTGACACGATCTCCGAGGAGAAGCTCGCCGCGCTGCACAACTACGGCGCCCGCGTGATCCTGACCGACTGGAATGCGCCGTCGGAGTCACCGGAGAACGCCCGGGCTGTGGCTGCGCGCATCACGGCTGAGACGCCCGGTGCGTGGCGGCCCATGCAGTTCGACAACCCCGCCAATCCCCTGGCGCACTACGAAACCACCGGACCCGAAATCTGGGAGCAGACGGGAGGCCTGGTCACGCACTTCGTGGCGGGCATCGGAACGGGCGGGACCATCAGCGGGAACGGGCGGTTCTTGAAGGAACAGGTAGGTGCCCTGCGCCCGGGCGGACATCTGGAAGTTGTTGGCGCCGACCCCTACGGCTCTGCCTACAGCGGTGGCCATCCCGGCGAGATCCTGGTGGACGGCGTGGGTAACTCCTGGCCGGAACCCGAGTGGCCCAAGGCCTTCGACCGTTCCATCGTGGACCGCTTCCTCCGCATCCCCAACGACGAGGTTTACACCACCGTTCACCGGCTCCTCGACGAGGAAGGGCTCGCGCTCGGCCCCTCCTCGGGGCTCGCCGTCGCCGCTGCCATCCGGGTGGCACGCGCCGCGCCTCACGGCTCGGTGGTGGTTGCCATAGCGCCCGACGCCGGGACGAACTATATGAGCAAGGCCTTCAACCCCGTGTGGCTGGCAGAGCACGGCATCCGGCTCGCCGCCGACACCCCCGCCGCCCGCGAGTAGAACCCTCTCTCACGTCCCGCGGGTTTGGGGTGGACCTTCTCTCAGGTCCCGCGGGTTTGGTGCGAACCCTCTCTCAGGTCCCGCGGGTTACCTGCGGACCTTCTCTCACCTAAAGGTGCCCGGCGCCTTTGCGTTAGGCTCCAACCATGCCTGAACAGGAAACCAAACCACGTCTGGCCGGCTATCTGGACAAGCAGCAGCCGGATCTTTATGCGACTCTGAGCCATTACTCCCAGCAGCTCGTAGACGAAGCTGACCGGCTGGGTATTTCGCGCCGGACCCTTGAACTCATCAACTATCGCTGCTCGCAAATCAACGGTTGCGCCTTCTGCCTGGACCTTCACCATCGCCGGGCCCTGAAGTACGGCGAAACGGAACAGCGTTTGTCCTTGGTGGCTGTTTACAAGGAAGTGCAGCTCTTCGAGCCCGCGGAAGTGGTCGCGATGGAAATTGCAGAGCAGATCACACGGATGAGCTCCTCGCGGCCTAGCCCCGAGCTCTTCGAACAGGCCCGGCAACACTACAACGACCAGCAGATCAGTGTGCTCTGCATGGCCGCCATCGGAATCAACGCCTTCAACCGCCTGTCCATCTTGAGCGAGCACCCGGTCCGCGCGGCCAAGAAGTAGGCCCAGCCAAGAAGTAGGCCCAGCCAGGAAGTAGGCCCAGCCAAGAAATAGGCCCAGCCAGGAAGTAGGCCCGATAAATAATGGGCGTGCCTCCACCACCAACTTTGCGTAGCAGGGCCCGTCCGACACACCCCTTGCCCGGAGTGTCAGGGCTGCCCGGGTTCCAATGTGGGTGATGGTGGGCCGGGGGTGTGGCGTCTTGACCCTCTTTGAGATGGGATCAGCCCTTGGTCAACCCGCAAAGGTTGTCCAAGGGCTGATCTGCGCCCAAACAAGGTCAGGAAGCTACGGAGCAGGAAGACCTATGCGTCCGCTGCCTTCTTGAGCGACCGCCGTCGGCCGTACTTGAAGTAGAAGACGGCGTAGCAGGCCCCCACGAACGGAACGCCGAACAGCAGCGCCGCAACCTGGTTGGGGTCGAAGGCGATACCGATCAGGGACACCAAGCACAGAGCGAAAGCCAGGATCGGGACCAGCGGGAACAGGGGTGCCTTGTAGGGAAGCGCGCTGAGGTCACCGCCGTTTTTGATGAAGGTCCGGCGGTAGATGAAGTGCGAGGCCACGATGGACATCCAGACGCCCACGGTGGCGAAGCCGGCCACCGAGACGAGTACAAGGTAGACGGTGGCAGGTGCCACAACGCTGCTGATCAGGGAGGCCAGGCCACCAAGCATGCTCACGCAGAGCGCCACCATGGGGATGCCGCGCTTGGTGAGTTTCTTGAAGACCTGCGGTGCGTGGCCTTCGTCAGCCAACGAGAAGAGCATGCGTGCGCAGGAGAAGAGACCGCAGTTGCCTGCGGAGAGCAGCGCCGTGATGATCACAAAGTTCATGATGTCCGCCGCGTACGGGATGCCGAGCATGGAGAAGACCGTCACGAACGGGCTTTCGTCCACGCTGACTTTTTCATAGGGGATGGTGGCCGCGATGACCGTGATCGCGCCGACGAAGAAGATCATGAGCCGGATGACCGTGGTGCGCATGGCTTTGGGTATGTTGGCGCCCGGGTTGGCCGTTTCGCCCGCGGCCACGCCGATCAGTTCCGAGCCGGAGAAGGCATAGAAGACTGCCAGGCAGGTCACGAACACGCCGGTGAAACCGTTCGGGAACAGACCCTCGGGCGTGGTGAAGTTCTCGCCAAAGGAGGGGTACTCGCCCGCGGCGAGGGGGTGGAAGCCCGCCAATGCGGCGCCACCAAGGATGATCAGGCCGACGACGGCGGCGACCTTGATGAGCGCGAACCAGAACTCTGATTCGCCAAAGACACGCGATGAAATGGCGTTCAGCGTGAACAGGACGGTAGCGAAGACGAAGCACCAGATCCAGACGTCGACGCCCGGGAACCAGCGCTGCATGAGGAGGCCGGCCGCTGTAAATTCCGAGCCGAGGGCCACGGCCCAACAAAGCCAATACAGCCAGGCAGTGGCGAATCCCGTGGCTGGGCCGATGGTTCGGGCGGCGTAAATGTGAAAGGCGCCGGAGACGGGGAACGCAACAGCGAGCTCCCCGAGGCAGGCCATCACCAGGTAGACCACCACGGCGCCGATGAGGAACGCCAGGACCGCGCCCAGCGGGCCGGCCGTGGCGATGGTGTAGCCCGAACTGACGAACAGGCCTGATCCGATGACGCCGCCCATGGCGATCATGACCAGGTGCCGGGCCTCCATGGACCGGCGCAATCCTGTCTGTGAGGCATCAGTGTGGGACTGTGCCTCGGTTGCCGATGCTTCGGCTTCTGTGGGGGAGCTGAGTCCCATATTCCCTCCGGGAAGTTAGCCAGCAAAGTCTGAAGTAGTACCAGCCGGACGTGATCCAACTAACACGAGAACAAGATTCATCACATGACGAAGGACCATTTCAAGGAGGATAAGGAACGCGATTGAACGCGCAAACGGCCCTCGGCTGAGGCTAAGAGTTCCTAATCATTAGGTCACGCGAGCGATTACTCTACTTGTTATCTGTTAGGTTCCATGCGGAGCTCCATAAGCGGACCCGCAGAAAAACGACTTACTCGATCCCGGCGAACAGGTGGTTCAGCTCAGCAGTGAGCTGTTTGCGCACCTCGGGCGTGCCCACTTCTTTACCGTTGATGTGGTTCACGGGGGCGATCAGCCGGATGCTGGAGATCAGCCAGACGGCGTCGGCATCGAACAGGTCCTGCGGCTCCAAGGGGCCATAACCAAGTTCCCAGCCAGCCGCCTTCGCTGCGGCGAACAATGCGCCCTGCGAGGTGCCCGGGAGGATGCCGCTATCAAGCTGGGGAGTGATGAGGCGACGAACCGTCCTGACGGAACCGTCGCCGTCGTCGACCGTTTCAAGGTGCGCAAGCAACACGGTGGACGTCGGGCCTTCCAGGACCCGGCCGTCAGTGGAGGTGAAGATCGCGTCGTCGGCACCCTGCTTGTGGGCGTAGCGAAGCGCCGCCATGTTCACGGCATAAGAAAGCGTCTTCGCGCCCAGCAGCAGCCACGGCGCGCGCTCGCCTGCTTCGGTATCGAAGCCACGGTCCAAAAGCACGACGTCGATACCCGTCTGGCGCTGACGGCGGCTGCCCGCAGGCGAGGGCGAAGCTTGTACCCAGCACGTGGGGCTGGCGGCGCCTTCAACGCCGCGGGTCACGATCAGCTTGACCACGACCTCGTCCTCTTCAGGCGTGGGGGCGGGGTGAGCGTCGCGGAATTCGTTGATGGCCGTCTCGATGGCGCGGCGCCAGACATCCTGCCCGGGAAGCGCCAGGTCCAAGGCTGCTGCGGAACTACCCAATCGGTTCAGGTGAGCCTGGACTTTGCGGGGGCGGCCTTGCACGGCGAGGAGTGATTCGAACACGCCGTCGCCGCGGGTGGCACCCAGATCCGTTGCCATGAGTTGAGGCTGGCTGGAATCGGCGATACGACCGTTTTCGAAGGCGGGGTCCAGGAAAACGAGGACCGTGGGGGCAGGTGAAGTCATGGTCCCAGCTTAGTGCGGACCCGCTGGACGGGACTTTGCCGGATAGGCTGTGGTCACTGATGTTCATGAACTGTGGGGGTTTGTCGGGTGCTCTTTCCTTTTCCGTTTGGCCAGGAGTGGACCTGGTTGCTGGGTGCATGGGCCATTGCGGAAGTCATTATGCGCATTGTGTTGCTGGGCATCATCCCCGGCAACCGGCGTCCCACTACCGCCATGGCCTGGCTTTTGGCTGTGTTCCTCATCCCATCTGTTGGGTTCGTTCTGTTCTTGCTCTTCGGCAATTTCAAGCTGTCGCGGCGCCGGCGTGAACAGCAGGAGGAGGTCAATCGCCGTGTTCGTGCGGTGACCTCCGATCTGGCTGATCCCGTCAGCATCTACTCCGGGCCGGAATGGGTGAAGTCGGCTGGTGAGCTGAACCACCGGCTTGGATCGTTGCCCATGGTTGACGGCAACAAAGTGGAGCTGATTCCCGGCTACGAAGAATCCATCAAAGCCATGGCTGAGGCAGTCAAGGGTGCCAAGAGCTACGTCAACGCCGAGTTCTACATCATGAGCAGCGATTCCGTGACGGACGAATTGCTCACCGAACTGGAGAACGCGGCTGAACGCGGTGTGACGGTCAGGCTGCTCTTCGACCACATCGGAACGTTGCGCGTTAAGGGATACCGCCGACTGATCCGCCGCCTCAAAGCAGGCAAGATCCAATGGAAGCGGATGCTGCCCCTGCTGCCTATCCACGGTCAATGGCGGCGCCCCGACCTCAGGAACCACCGCAAGATCATGGTCATTGACGGCGAGATTGCGTTCACCGGCTCGCAAAACTTGATTGAGCCTTCCTACAACAACCCCAAGCACCACAAGGTGGGCCGCAAATGGGTGGAGCTCATGTCCCGGTTGGAGGGCCCGATCGTGGCCACGCTCAACGTGGTGTTCGCTACGGACTGGCTCAGCGAAACCGACGAATCTCTGGAAGACCAGCTGCGCTTGCCCACGCGGCCGGCGCCGGGCCAGGTCACCGCCCAGGTAGTGCCAAGTGGCCCCGGGTTCGCCACCGAAAACAACCTGCGCCTGTTCAACACGCTGATTTACTCGGCGCAGCACCGGATCTCCATCTGCAGCCCGTACTTTGTCCCGGACGATTCCTTGCTCTATGCCATCACCACAGCTGCGCAACGAGGTGTTGACGTTGAACTCTTCGTCTCCGAGAAGGGTGATCAGTTCCTGGTCCATCACGCCCAACGCTCCTACTACGAAGCCTTGCTGGGGGCCGGTGTCCGAATTTACCTGTACCGGGCGCCGTACGTCCTCCACGCCAAGCACTTCACCATTGATGACGAGGTAGCCGTTCTCGGTTCCAGCAACATGGACATGCGCTCCTTCTCCCTGAACATGGAGGTCTCGGTGATGCTCCTTGGCTCCGAAACCGTGGACCTCATGCGGGCAGTGGAGTCCACGTATCGCGAGGTGTCCCGTGAGCTTATGCTGGACGACTGGATGGATAGACCCCCGTTGGCCAAGTATGTGGATAATGTGGCCAGATTGACCGCGACGCTCCAGTAGTTTTTGTACAGCGGATGCCCTTTAGCGGTGCTCTTAGGGGCATTAGCTGTACAAAAATCAGCCCGGGAATTCGGCGCCCAGCGTGGACAGCACGCCGTACGCTTTGGTCCGGATTTCCTCGTACTCGTCGTCGGCTACGGAGTCCGCGGTGATGGCCCCGCCCACGCCGAGGGAGAGCGTACGACCACCGTCGGCGTCAGGGTTGACCACCAAGGTACGGATCACCACGGCGAGGTCCGTGGCCGCATTCAGTGAGAAGTAGCCAATGGCGCCCGAATAGATGCCCCGGGGCCCGGACTCGAGCTGGTCCAGGATGTCCATGGTGCTGATCTTTGGCGCTCCCGTCATGGAACCGGCGGGGAAGGCCGCAGCCAGGGCTTCCGCACGAGGTGCGCCCGGCTTCAGGTGGGCGTCAATGGTGCTGACCATTTGGTGGACGGTGGCGTAGCTTTCGATCGCGCACAAGCGGCTGACCGTCACGGAACCAGGGATGGCGAAGTGGCTGAGGTCGTTGCGCAGCAGGTCCACGATCATGATGTTCTCAGCGCGGTCCTTCAGCGACGTCTCGAGGTCGTGCCGCAAAGCAGCATCCTCGAAGGCGTCGGATGAGCGGCCCCGGGTGCCCTTGATCGGTTCGGCGCGCATGCCGCCGTCGGACAGGATCCGGAGGAAGCGTTCAGGCGACGTGCTCGCCACCACCAGTTCGCCGAAACGGAGGTAACTGGCGAACGGTGCCGGGTTCCGGCGTCGAAGGTTCAGGTAGCTGCGCCATGGATCCAGCTCCCCAGCGGGGGCTTCAAGGGTGGTGGTCAGGCAGATCTCGTACGAGTTTCCCTCGCTGATTTCGTGCTGGGAGTCCGCGATCTTGCGCTTGTAGTCCGTCGCGGAGTCCCGGCTCACGAATTCCGGGACGGCGCCGGAAGAGACGGCACCTGACGCGACGCCGCCGGAAGAGGCGGGAGCGGAACCAACCGCAGCAGCCCCGACGGCGGTGCGGGCCGTGCGGAACCACTCGTCGGCGTCGGGCGCTTCCAAGGCGAGCAGCCAGACGGTCCGTTCCCGATGGTCCAGCACCACAGCCCGTCCGGCGAAGAGCAGCGCCGCGTCCGGGGTGTGGGAAGCGACGTCGTTGCCGCCGGTTTCGCGCTTGAGCTCGTAGCCGAGGTAGCCGAGCCAGCCGAGCGTGAATTGGCCGTCGTACCCGCGGGGGGCGCGGACTGCCCTGCGGCCCCAGACGGTGTCGAGCCACCGGAAGAACGGCCCGGAGGTGGTGACGGTGGCTGTGCCCGCAGTGACGTGGGTGGTCCCCGCCAGGTGGCGTACCGACTGTCCGTACGTGCCCCCGTCGTCTGCCAGGACGCTGAAGCGGCTGCGGGCGGCGGCCTGGGACCTGCCGGCGACGGCCGAGGCATTGGAGGAATCGAGCCAGACGGCGTTGCCGGAGCGGGCATACAGGGATTCGAAGAGCTGTTCAGCGTCAGGGACAGCGTCCAGACGCTCGGATCGTAGTTGGAGACCACGCCGTGCACTGAGCTCGGGTGACAAAATCGAAGCAACTGAAGGCAGGTACATGAGCGCTTGCAGGACATCTTTCGGCGCATTGCCGTCGACAAGGTTTTGCACGCGCACATCGGCGGCGCCGATGACCTGATCGGTGGAAAGCCACTCGTCCTCCTGGGCTGCCCAGCTGTCCCAGTACGGTTCGTAGGTGCTTCCGTCCCGCGCCAACGCACGACGACGGCGATCGTCACCAGGCGCTTCCACCCACACCACGGCGTCCAGCATGGGCCGGGCGGCGTTCGCAGCAGCGCCAACGCCCTCAACAATCACGATCTCGGCGGGCAGCGTGACGTTCAGTCCGCCGTCGTAATGCCGTTCCCAGTCCCAGCTGGTCCATTCCGCTGCCTGGCCGGAGCTTAGCGGTGTCAGGACCGTGCCGACGTAACGCTCAATGCCGGGCATGAGACCGTTCCAGCCGGGGTAGATATCTTCCAAGTGGAACAGTGAAACCTTGTGGTGCTGCCGCAACCGTGCCGCCAGTTCAACGGCCAGTGTGGTTTTTCCTGCGCCGGACCTGCCGTCAACAGCGATGATCAGGGGTGCAGGGGTCATGTCATAGAGGTTACCTGCTGGTGGTCGTTGTCAGCGGCGGCCTCCGCGGAGGCGATTGCTGCTTTGACGTACTGCACGATGCCCGGGTTGGCGGCCTTGATGAGCGTCCAGGTGTTGTCGAAGTCGGTGTGGCCGCCGTACCAGGGGTCTTCGATGCCGAGGTCCAGGGAGCTGCGCCCTTCCATGCGGGGGTCGAAGCTGCGGAACATTCGCACTTTTTCGAGTGAAGCGCGGTCCGGCGCCCCTTCTTGGAGCCAGCCGAAATGGTCTACGTCGAGCGCAAGGATCAGGTCCCGTTCCGCGAACCATTCATGCCGCCATTTCCGCGCTGCGTGGTCCTCGGAAGCGATGTGCTGGGCTGTGAGGACACGTGCGGCGCGGGGGTCGATCGGATGCCCCACCTCGTACCCTGTGGTGCCCGCAGAGTCCACCGTTACGAGCTGGCCGAGCCCTTCCGCGTCGAAGGCTTCGGTGAGCATGAGCGCTGCCATGGGCGAGCGGCAGATGTTTCCAGTGCAGACCGTGATGATGCGGTATGGGCTCGTCGTTGAGTACATTCTGCAAGCATGATTGATGGCACCCCTTCTTGGCTAGGGGCCACTTCACAACTGAGTCACTTTTCCTGTCAAAGCTGTCACAGAGGGCGCGGAAAGTGCCTAGGTGATGAGGGTCGAATCAGCGTTGGAGGCTTCGGCAGCCAGCGCTGCAGCGGCCAGGTAAACGGTGCGTACGACGGCGGCGCGTCGCCTTTGCGCGCGGCCGGGGTCATTGCCGGCCATCAGTCCGTCGAGTGCCGGCAGTACGGGTGCGGCGTCGCAGAGACTCACGATGGTGATGAGGAGATCCCCGGCGTCTTCCCGGGAGACTCCCGGCAGGGCGGCGATGGTGCTGTTGACCTTCGACGCGCAGTTGGCCATCCGCCTCGGCAGTCCCACCACTTCCGTGCCCCGCTCCAGTCCTTCCCAGAACAGGAGGCGGGGTGCCGTGGCGTCTTTCTGGTGGTGGTCGAAGAGCCGGCCGGCGTAGTCTGCCATGGCCTCCGGCCCGTTGCCTTCGATGGGTACTTCATCCATGAGTGAGCTCAGGGCGGCGACGATCACGGCGTCGAAAAGCGCATTCTTATTGCCGAAGTACTGGTAGATCCGCTCTTTGTTGACCCCGGCCTCTGTGGCAATGCGGTCGATGCGGGCACCTGCTAGTCCGCGCGCGCAAAACTCGGACGTCGCTGCCTTGAGCAGCAGCCCCTTGGTTCGCTCTGTGTCCCACGCCATAGCAGTCATATTACCAGTTTCCAACTGGATGGTTGTAATTCTTGACTGGTGGGGATATTGTGATCTCAAGCCAAAAGCAACCGTTTAGTTGGAGAATGCCATGACCACCCAAACACCCTCCCAAGCCGCCGTTGTACCCACAGCGCCAGCCGCCCGCCCGCAGGGACCCTCCGTTCACATGCGGGCGCTGATTACCTGGCTCGCCATCTTCCCGTTGGTATCCATCGGCATGCTGCTCCTCGGCCCCATCATGGAGCCGTTGCACCCAGTCCTTCGCGCGCTGCTGCTCACTGCACTCGTGGTTCCGGCCGCTGTTTACGTCGTGGTGCCCCGGTTGATGGCAGGCCACGGTGCCCTGTCCCGCAAGGCAGTGGAGCGCTCAGCGCAACGAGCAGCCCGCAAAGCCGCTTAACCCAAGTAGGTCGCAATTGAGCGCGTTCTGAAGGCTCAAAACGCGCTCAATTGCGACCCAGTTGGGTGCCGCGGCGGGGCTACGCGTTCAGCAGTTGCTCGACGTCGGCGATCCCCGGGTACGCGGCCTGCGTGCCCTTCTTGGTTGCAGCCAAAGCAGCGGCCACTGAGGCAAACGCGGCGGCATCGGCCAAGGATTCTCCAGCCGCCAGACGCGCAGCGACAGCGCCCGTGAAGGCATCGCCGGCACCCGTGGTGTCAACGGCGGAAACACGTGTCGGGGCAATACGGGTGATCTGGTCTTCAACGCCATGTGCCATCGAATCCAAGACCACCGAGCCATGCGCACCCAGTGTCACCAGAACCCGTTGCAGACCGCGGTCCGCGAACTGGCTCCGGACCGGCTCCCAGGCTTCGGTTTCTGCGTCGGCGTCCGGAATGTCCGCTTCGGCGCCAAGGAACAACGACGCCTCGTGGGCGTTGACCAACAGCACGTCGCTCAAGCCCGCCAGAACCTCCGGTACCTCCGCGTAAGGCGAGAGGTTGAGCAGAACGGTTGCGCCGGCGTCGTGCCCTGCTTGGGCTGCGGCCGTCACAGTATCAATCCCCACTTCCAGGCAGAGGCACACAACCGCCGCATCCTGGAAGGCATCGGACGTGACGTCCGAAGGCCTGAGCGTGCCATTGGCACCGGCCGAGATGATGATGCTGTTTTCGCCGCTCGCGTCCACGGAAATGACGGCGACGCCGGTGGCCACGTCACTGCGGAGGACGCGTGACACGTCCACACCCGCGCTGGCCGTCGAGTCCAGGAGCATGGTGCCGTTGGGGTCGTCGCCCACGGCGCCAATCAGGCTGACCTGACCACCGAGCTTGCTGGCAGCCACCGCCTGGTTGGCGCTCTTGCCGCCGGGATTCACTGCGAAACCGTTGCCGTGAACCGTCTCACCGGGTTGGGGGAGGCGGTCGCAGTAGATGGTGAGGTCTGCGTTGAGGGAGCCGACGACGACGATTCCCGCCTTGGGTGCGGCGGTCATGCGGTCACCTTCTGGTTCTCGGTCACTTCTGCGTCCACGGGCTTGGGAATAAGGAGCGACGCGGCGAAGGCGGCAAGTGTGATGGCGAGGCCCACCACTACAACGGTCAGGTAAGAGGCCTTGGCATCATTGAGCGAAGCCGTGGCCACCAGGACGGCCGGAAGGACCAGGAAGCTCAGCCCGGCGCCGAGGTTGAAGGCGCCGGCGTTCATGCCAGGCAGGAAGCCAGGGTTACCTTGCGGCGAGAGAACTACGCCCAGTCCGTTCAGCATGATGTTGACGGTACCGGCGTACATGATGCCCAGCAAGGCCGTTCCCACGATCATCATGGGCAGGTTGTTCAGGCCGAAGAACGCGATGATCGCCAAGGCAACGAGGCTGCCGAGCAGGCCGATGCGCAGGACCTTGGTGTAGCCGAGGACGGGTGCCAGGCGGCCGCTGATCGGGCCGAACAGCCAACCCAGCAGGGCGTAAGGGGTCAGGATGATGAGCGACATCTCCGTAGGGCCCACGCCGAAGCCCGGATCTGCAGCCTGGACGTAGGCGGGGACGATGCCATTGATGACTGCGAAGATGCCTGTCATGGTGAGGGTGGTGGTCAGCAGCGGCGCCCACGTGGAGCGCTGGCGCAGGTGCACGGTTTCCACCATGGGCTGCTTGGCGCGCTTCTCCACGGTCCAGAAGGCGAAGAATGCGACGACGGCAATCACCGTGAGCACGATCGCCAGCGTTAGGGTGCCGGCATCGAAAGCCGTGGCCAGCTTGGCACCCTCATTCAGAGCCGTGAGCAGTGCACCAACGGCGACAACGATGAAGAACACACCCAGCCAGTCCATGGTGGTGCCGGCGGCAGGCTTGCTTTCACCGGCAAGGACGGCGATCAGGACGGTGGCTGCCAAGGCCAGTGCAACCATGAGCCAGAAGATGCTGCGGAAGCCGAAGTTCTCAGCGAAGTAGCCGCCCACGAACGAGTCGACGCCGGCCACGCCGCCGTTGACTGCCGTGATGAGGCCCATGAGTGTGCCGTACTTGCGCGGGTTGGTGACGGCGGAGCGGAGCATGATCAGGCACAGCGGAACCGTGGGGCCGCTAACGCCCTGGATGATGCGGCCCACGAAGAGCCACGTCACGTCCGGGGCCATCGCTGCGATGACCGAACCGACAGCCATGAGGATCATCATGCCGACGAGGATCTTCTTGCGGCCCACGATGTCGCTCAGGCGGGGGAGGAACAGCGAGAAGAGCGCTGCTGCCGTGAAGAACCAGGTCTGGGACAGGCCGATGGTGGCCTGGTCCGTGTTGAGTTCGTTGCCCATGGTGACCAAGGCCGGGCTGAGCATGGAGGCGTTGAGCTGGAAGGCCACGCAGGCCGCCAACAGGGCAACCATGAGGGCTGTGACGTTGCCGCGGGTTGACTTGGATTCGGTTGCGGGGGAGGACATTACTTTGCCTCTCCTGCCAGGATGGCCTCTGCGGTGGCGTTTACGTCAGCGGTGGCGGCAGCGCCGGCGTCGTGCGTTGGTTCGCCGATCCGTTCAATCGCATCGGTGACCAGGTCCCAGAACTTCTTGTGGTCGAGGTCGACGGCGACCGACGTGTGGCAGTCCTCGGGGGCCGGAGCGCGGAAGTCGGCAACGGTCATCCCGAGTGTGAGCTTGCCCTGGAGTTCAATGTCCACAGGGACCTTGCGGGTTGTCATGACGGTGGGGTCGATCACGTAGGCCACAGCGCAGGGGTCGTGGACCGGTGGGAAATCGAATCCCTGGGCGTCCTTGTAGGTCTTTTGGAAGAAGTCCATGAGCTCCATGACGAACTTGGCCGGCTTGGTGCCAATTTTTGCTATGCGGTCCACCACCTCGTCCGTGGCCAGCGCCTGGTGCGTGAGATCGAGACCGACCATGACCACGGGCCACTTTTCGTTGAAAACGATGTGTGCGGCTTCGGGGTCGATGATGATGTTGAACTCCGCCACGGCGCTCCAGTTGCCCACGTGGTAGCCGCCGCCCATGAGGACAACTTCCTTCACGCGCTCCACGATGCGCGGCTCTTTGCGGGCAGCCATCGCAATGTTGGTGAGGCCAGCAGTGGGGACCAGGGTGACGGTACCCGGCTGGTGTGCCATGACGGTTTCAATGATGAGGTCGACGGCGTGGCGCGGGTCCAGCTCGATGGCGGACTCGGGCTGCTCCGGGCCGTCCATGCCGGAATCGCCGTGGATGCTGGGGGCCGTTTCGATGGTGCGGACCAGGGGGCGGTCGCAGCCGGCTGCGAAGGGGACGCCGGTGATGCCGGCAATGGTGGCTACCGAGAGGGCGTTCCGGGTGACCTTTTCCAGGGTTTGATTGCCCACCACCGTTGTGACGGCCAGGAGCTCGATGTCCGGATTGCCGTGCGCCAGCAGCAACGCCACGGCGTCGTCATGGCCAGGGTCGCAGTCAAGAATGATCTTCTTGCGTGCTGGTGTCATGGTGTTGGGTTCCACGGTTCTCTCCACGTCATTGGGGCCTGCCAGGTACTTGCCCCGGGCAGGGCGCTAAGCATTCAGGGGAATTCTGGCACTGGTTTGTGGGTTACGTCAAACGCTTAACGTTGCTCTCGTGTGGATGATGTCTTAGCAACGTCAAGCGCTTGATGCCTTGTCGCAGGTCAGGCCGGTCTATGACCGCTACGATCGATGCATGGAATCCCTGGATCGGCGCCACGGCCGCGCGCCCCGTTCGCCTCGGGTGACGGCCGCGATGGTGGCTGCCCGAGCAGGCGTTTCGACGGCGACCGTCTCCCTGGTGGCGAACGGAAAAACCCAAGGGCGCGTCTCCGAGGACAACATCTCCCGGGTCCGCTTGGCTATTTCCGAACTCGGCTACGTGGTGGACAGCATCGGCAGTTCCCTGGCCCGCGGCGTCAGTTCGATTGTCATCCTGGTGACACCGGATGTTTCCAACCCCTTCTTCGCCAACGTCATTGCAGGCGTACGGGAATCGCTTGGATCCCAGTATCAGCTGCTGCTTTCCGTGACCGACGCCGGTGAGTCGCCGCAGGCTGACGATGTCCGCAAGCTCCTGGCGCTGCGCCCCGCCGGTTTGCTGGTGGGAGCGCCCAGCGCAGAGTTCCTGGAAGATCTGTCCGCGGCCGGCCCGCTGGTCCTATTGGATGCACCCGGTCTTGAGTCCTACGCGCCGTCCGTGAACCTTGATGTCGCCCAGGGTGCGCGGGAACTTGCCCGGCATTTGGCGTCTTCCGGGCACACCCGCGCCGCTTATGTGGATGGCGTGACGGGAACAACCACGTTCCAGTTGCGGCGCGAGGCCTTCCTTGCGGAGGCTGCGGCTTGTGGACTTTCGGTAGCCCCTGGCCATGTCATCAGCACCCCGATCGACGTCGGTGCTGCCGCCGCCGCGTTCGCCGACGCCTGGCCGGAGTGGCAGCGCGAGGGGGTGACCGCCGTCGTCTGCTGTACTGACACGCACGCTTACGGCGTTCTCCAGGAAGCACGTGTGGAGGGTGTTCGGATCCCGGAGCAGCTGGCTGTGGCAGGGTTCGATGACCTGCCCTACTCAGCCACCAGCAACCCCAGCCTCACCAGCGTGCACCTGCCGGCAACGCCCTTGGGTCGTAAAGCGGGGGAGCAGCTGCGAGGGCTCATGGAGGGCCTGCCGCTGGACGAGCCCCACGTGACGCTCGAGAGCTCGCTGGTGGTTCGGGGATCTACGTCTTAGCTACTCGAAAGTCGACGACATCGACATATGCCTCAGGCGGCATGAACGGGTAGTGGCGCTTAAGCCCCTCAACGTAGTCCTCCACGCTTGCGCCTGCCTCCAGTCGGAGCTTCTCGATCGTCAATTCAGAGAGCCGGTGGTGTTGGACTTCAAGAACGTGGCCCTGCAACGGCGCGTGTTCTACGTCGTCTTCGAAGTAGAAGAGCGCCGTACCGACTGATATTTGTTCGTCCCATCGAACCGTCGAGGTCTTCCGGCCACTAACAATCGCGTCGTAGTAGCGCTTGTTGAAGCGGACCACCCGCTCAGCGTTGCTTTCCGGAAAGGCATACGCGTCCGCAAGCAGCTTCGCGATGGGTCGCATCTGTGGTCCGTCCGTCGTGGGAACGGCTACGAGGATATCTGGGTGCAAGTCGAGCATCACCTGGCGACACCTGCCACACGGTGAAATCAGCCCGCGTCCCCCGCAACCAGCTGCTGCCATGGTGACTAACGGTCCTGCCTTTGCTGTGGCAGCAATACCTAAAGCGACGAGTTCAGCGCAGGGGCCACCGGTGAAGTGATGGACGTTGACGGCCTCGTAGATGTGACCGTTCGCGTCCATAGCGGCTGCTGCAACAGTGTGGTTTAGATCGGTGCCGAGGGTCTTGGCGAGCGCTTCGGCTGCCTCGATGACCCGACGTTCCGAATTCAAAGGTTCCATAGGTGAAGCCTTGCACACGGGGTGGTTATCAACGGGAGAGCGGGCGAAGCTGGTCCTCCGAGACGGGGTTGGGCACGGTGAAGTAGATCTGCGGAGCGGTCATATCGCCCCAATCTTCCTTTTTCACCCTGACCGTGTCAGGTGTGACTTCGGCGATCCGGACGCGCAGCCAAGCGCCGTCGTCGAGCAGTAATTCGTGGGGGTCGGCGAGGTATCGCAGGCCGAGGTCATCGAGTGTTTCCTCGGCGGTGAACCAATCCACCACTTCCGTGCGCGGGCGTCCCAACAAATCGATGGCAACAAATCCGTTGTCAACGGGTTTCATCCACCCCACGTGCTCGCCATCGTCCGTGCGTCGGTGTTCGATCCAGTCCGCTTCCATGCCCACGACGGTAGCACTGCGTTTGCTGCGGCGCCGCTGGAGCTAGTGAATGACTGCGAGCAGGATGCCCACAAGGACGAACAGGCAGCCAAAGATGCGGTTCAAAATTGTTTGGCCGCGTTGATCGTGGGTGAACCGTTGGAAGGACCTGGCGGCAAGGGCGAAGAAGAACCACATCACCATGATGTCAATGAACAAGACCGTGGCCGTCAGCACAGCGTACTGCTGAAGCAGGGGTTGGTCTGGCCTGATGAACTGCGGCATGAAGGCAAGGAAGAAGACAATTGCCTTCGGGTTCAGCAGGTTCACCCAAATGCCGCGCTGGAACATGGACAGGGCGGACTCGTTCTTCTCGCTTTCCACCTTTTCCTCGTCCAGGTCCGGCTTGCGCAGGAACTGCCGGATGCCCAGGTAGACCAAGTAGGCCGCGCCCGCGTAGCGAATGACGTTGAAGATGACCGGCGAGTTGGAAACCAGTACGCCGACACCCAAGGCAACGATGACGATGTGGATGACCAGAGCCACCTGCTGTCCGAGAATGCCCCAGATGGAGCGTCGGAAGCCGGAATTGAGCGAGTTGCTCATGGTGAAGATGGCGCCGGCGCCGGGAGTGAAACTGATCAGGGTGCCGGCACCAACCAGGGCCAGCCAAAGTGAAAACTGCACACCTCAGCTTATGCCCGGTCAGTGGGTGGTTTGGACGCGTTGCTTCCTGACCTTGTCTGGTCCTCGCGACAGCAAAATGCACCCGGAATAGGTTGTTTCCCGGGCTCCCGAAGCTCAAAGTAGGTGGGGAAGGTACAGCCCAGGCCACGGCGTAGGGCAAACTGGTGCCGTGAGCGGAATCCCGTGGGTGCTGCACGTCGATCTGGACCAGTTCATTGCCGCTGTCGAGATACTCCGGCGGCCCGAGCTCGCGGGCAAACCGATCATCGTCGGAGGCCGGGGCGACCCCACGGAGCGGGCTGTGGTGTCCACCGCATCCTACGAAGCCAGGGCGTTCGGCGTCGGCTCGGGGATGCCGCTCAGGATTGCGGCCCGGAAAGTGCCCGACGCCATCATCCTGCCGGTTGATCAGGAGGCGTATTTGGCGGCCTCGGATGTAGTGATGACCACGCTGCGCGCACAGCCGGGAGCCACGGTTCAAGTGCTTGGCTGGGACGAGGCTTTCGTTGGTATCGAAACTGAGGACCCGGACGCCTATGCCCGGCAGATCCAGGCCGCCGTCCTCGAGCAAACCCAACTGCACTGCAGTGTGGGCATCGGTGACACGTTGGTCCGCGCCAAGAATGCCACGGATTTCGGCAAACCCGCCGGAATTTTCAGGCTTACCAAGGAGAACTGGCTCGACGTCATGGGCGAAAAGCCCACCAAGGAATTGTGGGGCGTCGGGAGCAAAGTGTCGCAACGGCTGGCGAAGCACCAGATCACTACGGTGGCTGAGCTTGCCGCATGCAATCCCCTGGATCTCGTCACGGAGTTTGGCCCCAAGATGGGCCCTTGGTATGCGCAGTTGGGACGCGGTGAGGGTTCCAGCGAAGTGGATGACACTCCGTGGGTCGCCCGGGCACATGGCCGCGAGACCACCTTCCAGCAGGACCTCACCGAGCCCACCCAGATCAGCGACGCCATCAAGGAACTGACCGCCCGCGTCCTGGAAGACGTCGCAGCGGAGGGACGCCCGGTGATCGGGCTGACCCTGAAAGTCCGCTACGCGCCGTTCTTCACCAAGACCTACGCCAGGAAGATTCCCGAGACTTTCGACAGGGAAGAAGTCCTCGCGCAGGCCTTGGACCTCACAGGAAAAATGGAGCCGGACCGTCCCATTCGGCTCCTCGGATTGCGTGCAGAGATGTCCATGCCCGAAGAGGCCCGCAAAGGCCATACGCCGACGCGCAGCGGCTGGTAAAAACCAGCGCACGACGGCGGCCCGTCAGCTACCAGCGCGGGTGGATCGCTTCGCGGAAGTAACGGTCGTAGATGTCCTGGACCCCTTCAGTCAAGCCTGCGCCAAGAGCTTGCAGCCCACCGGCCTCGGCGTTTGCAGCTGCCTGCGAAGCTGAGCGAGCACCGGGAATGACCGCTGTGACGCCGTCCTGGGCGATGACCCAGGCGAGGGCCGCTTGGGCGGTGCTGACGCCGTCGGGCACTAAACCGCTGAACTCCTGTGCGGCCTTGACGCCAGAGGCGAAATCGACGCCGGAGAAGGTCTCGCCGACGTCGAATGAGGACCCGTCGCGGTTGTAATTGCGGTGATCGTTTTCCGGGAATTGGGTATCCGGCGTGTACTTCCCGGACAGCAGGCCGGAGGCCAGCGGCACCCTGGCAATGATGCCAACGCCCGCTTCCTTGGCTGCGGGCAGCACCTCGTCGAGTGGTTTCAAGCGGAAGGCGTTGAGGATGATCTGCACGGAAGCGGTGTTCCCGCGCTTGATGGCTTCGAGCGCCTCATCCGTGCGCTCGACGCTGACGCCGTAGTTGCGGATGGCGCCTTCGCTGACCAAGGTGTCCAGTGCGTCGTAGACTTCGTCGCTGCTGTACACGGACGTGGGAGGGCAGTGCAATTGAACGAGGTCCAGGGTGTCCTGCTGCAGGTTGCGCCGAGAGCGGTCGGTCCAGGCCCGGAAGTTCTCGAGCGTGTAATTCCCGTGGACTTGATCCACCCGACGGCCCATCTTGGTGGCGACCGTGATGTGCAGGTCCGGGTTGGCGCGCAGGAAGCGGCCAATGAACTGCTCACTTCGGCCATCACCGTAGACGTCTGCCGTGTCAAAGAAGTTGACGCCGCCTTGTACAGAGGCTTCCAGGACGGCAAAGGCGTCCTCTTCGGTGACGGAACCCCAGTCGGCTCCGAGTTGCCACGTTCCCAGCCCGACGGTTGAGACGGACCGGCCGGTCTTGCCAAGTATGCGCTGTTCCATGGATTCGACTATATGGGGTTATTGCTCGTCCATCCGCGCAACTTTTCCCATTAAGTACTTTCGTTCCGGCAGGCTGGCCGTCTTCTTGGCGGCCGAGAGATACGCTGCGCGGGCCTCAGCGTAGGAGCCGGCCATCTCCAGTAGATGGCCTCTCACGGCGTCCAAGCGGTGGGTCCTGCCGAGCGCTTCATCCAGGCCGATCAATAGTTCCAGCCCAGTGACGGGCCCATGCACCATGGCCACAGCTACCGCCCGGTTCAGGGTGACCACGGGACTGGGTGCGACGGCATCAAGGACCGTGTAGAGGGCCAGAATCTGCGGCCAGTCAGTCTGTTCGTCTGCGGCGGCCTCTGCGTGAACGGCAGCGATGGCCGCCTGAAGTTGATACGGCCCGGCCGCCCCACGCCCCAGCACGGAGGACAACAGCGCGATGCCCTCCTTCAGCTGCTCCTGATTCCACAGGCTTCGGTCCTGCTCCGCCAACGGCACCGGTGTTCCGTCCGGCAGAGTACGCGCCGCCCGCCGGGAATCGGTCAGCAACATCAGCGCCAGCAGGCCGACGGCCTCAAGCTCATGCGGTGCGACGGCCACCAGCAGGCGCGTCACCCGGATGGCTTCCGTGGTGAGCTCTTCGCGCTGCAGGGATGGACCCGAGCTTGCCGCGTAACCTTCGTTGAAGATCAGGTACAAGACGTGAAGAACGACGCCGAGCCTCGCCTTGCGCTCGGACGCAGGCGGCAGGGTGAAGGTGGCTCCCGCCTTCTGGATCCCCTGTTTTGCGCGGCTGATGCGCTGTCCCATGGTCGCTTCGGGGACCAGGAAAGCCGAGGCGATTTCCGCCGTCGTGAGTCCTCCAACTGCGCGAAGCGTCAAGGCGAGTTGCGATGGTGCAGACAGTACCGGATGGCAGCACAGGAACATGAGGGTAAGGGTGTCATCTGCTTCCGGGACTGGACCTGCGGGGAAATCGATGGCTGAGGCGCGTTCCTCCCGGCCGCGCCGGGCGCTTTCGCTGCGCCACATGTCCACCAACCGGCGGCTTGCGACAGTCATCAACCACGCCCTCGGGTTGTCCGGCAAGGCCGTTGGCCACTGAAGGGAGGCTTCAAGGAGTGCTTCCTGGACGGCGTCCTCGCACGCATCGAACTGGCCGTGAGTCCTTGCCAGCGCGCCGAGGACCTGCGGCGCCAAGGTGCGCAGCAGGTCCTCTATTGGTGCTTCCGGTGGAAGGTCCAGCTAGACCTCCGGGGGCGCTTCCTGAACAGCGCGAAGCTCGACTACCTGCGCGTACTTCACGATGCCTGAACAGATCTCCACCGCGCGCTCCTCGCTCGCGACATCAACCACCCAGTAGCCCACCAGCGATTCCTTGGACTCGGCATAGGGGCCGTCAGTGGTGATGACGCCGTCCGGGGTCTGCTTGACGAGCTTCGCGGTGCTGCCGTCGGCCAGCCCTGCGTTGAAAACGAGCTCGCCGGACTCGGTCAGGTCCTTGTCGATCTGGATCATGAACCCGATCATTTCCTTGATCCACTCCGGATCGGCGGTTTCCATCATGCCCTCGGCCGACCCGAACATCATGATCATGTATTTCATCTCAAACTCCTTGCGAGGGGCACCCTTTGTGGTTGCCTTCACTCATGGGTCGGAACTGCGGTGGGCTTTTCTACATGGCTCGGGAAATTCTTTTCAAAAGCTTCAGGCCCGTGCAATGACCTCGCCGTTGGGGATGAGGAAGTACCCGTCATCGGTGGCTCCCCAGCGGTGCCAGCCCGCGGCGATCCGGGCGAGGTCGGCTTCATTGGCGAAACCGTATTCCAACGCCTGCTCAGCGAATGCGGAGTGCAGCACCCTTTCGCTCCAGACCCGCGACTGCCAGGCGCGCTGCTGGGCGGTGGCGTAGAGCCAGTTGCTGCTGGTGGGAGCCACTTGGGTGAATCCAGCCTGCTGGGCCCACGAAACCAGGCGTCGGCCGGCGTCGGGTTCTGCTCCGTTGCGGCGGGCGATCTTCTGGTACAGCTCCATCCAGTCGTCGAGCTCCGGAACTTCCGGGTACCAGCTCATGCCGTGGAAATCAGCGTCGCGCACGGCAACGATCGCACCGGGTTTGGCCACCCGGCGCATCTCGCGCAAGGCGGCTACGGGGTCGGTGAGGTGTTGGAGGACTTGGTGGGCATGGACGAGGTCGAAGGACTCGTCCTCGAAGTCGAGATCGTAGATGTTGCCGGTCCGGAAGGTCACGTTGTCCACGCCACGCTCAGTTGCCAGTTCGGTGGCCTGGGCGACAATATCCGGCGAACGGTCCAAACCGATCACCTGCCCGGGCGAAACCATCCCCGCGAAATCGCAGGTGATGCTCCCGGGTCCGCACCCGACGTCGAGCACTGAAGTCCCTGCGGTGAGATGGGGGATCACAAACGCGGCCGAATTCTCGGCGGTCCGTGAGGCGTGGGCCCGGACAACCGACTCGTGGTGTCCGTGGGTGTAGACATCTTCAGGCTGCTGCGCGTTCATAGGGAAACGCTACAACTTGGAAGGTGGAATTAGGTGGAATGCGTTGCGTCGGGTTGGGATGCTTCCTCGCGCGCGGCGAGGGTTGCCTCCACCATGTCCGTCATGAAGCGGGTGACAAGCTCCAGTTCCTCGGAGCTGTAGGCGGCCATGGCCGTGCCCATACGGATGGCAAGCGGCATGAACATGGCGCTTCCGTCCCGATAGGCCTTGGGTGTCATCTGCAGTTGAACTTGCCGGCGGTCCGTGCCGAGTCGTTCGCGCACCACGTGCCCGGAGGCATGCAGGCGATCAACCAATGCCGTGGTGGCGGGGGAGCTGAGCCGGAGTTCAGCGCGGAGAACACCCGGCGTGACCACCTTGCCCGCCGCGGAGTGGCGCATGATGACGGCGAGTGCGTTGAGGTCCGTACGGTGCATGTCGTTTCGGCCGCCGGCTGCGTCAACGTAGTGGTTGGCTTCGAGGGTGAAGTCCTGGAGGAGCCGCACCAGTTCTTGGGGAGCTGCGTTTTCTGGGCGCGTGGCTGGTGTGTCCGACATATCCGCCCTCCTGCCCGCGTTTGTCTGGTGATTACTGCCTTCCGGATATTACTCCCAGCAGTGAAGGATTTTGGCATCCGGTTGAGCCAACCCTTGGAATAGTTCCATCATAGAGATAATCTGTGATGGAATAAAGACCTCAAGCATCCCCACAGAAGAAGGACTCATGAACTCGCGGAAAGTACCGTTCTGGCTGCGCTGGCTGATCCCCGTGGTGCTGGTCATTACGTGGCTCGGCATCGCCGGCATTGGCGGCCCTACCTTTGGGCGGCTGGAAGAGGTTTCTTCCAACGACCAAGCTTCGTTCCTCCCCGCAGGCGCAGAAGCCACGGAGGCGGGCGACTGGCAGGCCAAGTTCCGGGACTCCGAAGAGATCCCCGCCGTAGTCATCGTTGAGAGCGATGCTGCGTTCACCCCTGCCCAACTGGGCGAAGCAGCCCAGCTGAAAGCCGATATTGAGGCACTCAAGCTGGGGAGCGCCGTCGTCGGGCCCATCCCTTCGGAAGACGGCAAAGCCGTCCAGTTCATCGTCCCGATGGCCTCCTCCGATGAACTCCGCGAGAAAGTCCAGGAACTGCGCGACGTCGTTCAGCCCGGAGCGCCCGACGGCATGACGGCCTTTGTCACAGGGCCCGCGGGCCTGACCGCCGACCTCGTCAACGCTTTCGGCGGGATCGACGGCATCCTGCTCCTGGTTGCCTTGGGTGCAGTGTTCGTAATCCTCCTTCTGGTGTACCGCTCCGTGGTGCTGCCGCTGGCGGTGCTCTTCACATCGGTCTTTGCGCTTTGTGCCGCCATTTTGCTGGTGTTTGGTATGGCCAAGGCAGGCTGGATCCAGCTGAACGGCCAAAGCCAAGGCATTTTGTCCATCCTGGTGATTGGTGCCGCTACCGACTACGCGCTGCTGTACGTGGCGCGGTTCCGTGAGGCGCTGACCCACACCACCAACCGCACGCACGCTGCGATCACGGCGTGGAAGGCATCGTTCGAGCCGATCCTCGCTTCCGGGGCCACCGTCATCATCGCGCTGCTCTGCCTGCTGTTCTCCGATCTGAATTCCAACAAGGCGCTGGGCCCGGTGGCCGCTGCCGGCATCCTTTGCTCTTTGTTCGCAGCGCTCACGCTCCTGCCTGCACTGATGGCTTTGCTTGGCCGGGCCGCCTTCTGGCCCTTCCGTCCCAAGTTGCTGCCCGACGACGAACGCGAACCTGAGATTGTCACCGGACTTGAGGGGCAAAAGGGTCTGTGGCGTGCCACGGGTCGTCTGGTCTCGCGCCGGCCCCGCGTTGTGTGGGTGGCTTCAGTGCTACTGCTCCTTGCGGCCTCCACTGGCCTGATGCAATTGAAGGCCAACGGGGTTCCGCAAACGGACGTCATTCTTTCGGCGTCCGACGCTGTGGACGGACAGGAAGCACTGGCGCGCCATTTCGACGCCGGCAGCGGCAGCCCCGCCGTCGTGGTCGCCTCGGAAGGTTCCGCGCAGCAGGTCCTGGAGAAGGTCAAAACCGCCGACGGCGTGGGCGACGCCTACCTGCTGGCCGACGGAAACGTGCCCATCACAGGTGCTCCCGGCGCTCCATCTGACCCGGTCGTGCGCGAGGGCAGGGTACTGATCAATGCGACGCTGAACTCGGCCGCGGACTCCATTGAAGCGGAAGAAGCGGTGAAGTCGCTGCGGGTGGCCGTCCGCGAGGTTGATCCCGAAGCTTTGGTGGGTGGAGTGACCGCGACCGCGCTGGACACCAACACGACTGCACAGCGCGACCTTGTGGTCATCATCCCGATTGTGCTGATCGTCATCCTGTTCATCCTCATGCTGCTGCTGCGCTCCGTGGTGGCTCCGGTGTTGCTGGTGCTCTCCGTGGTGCTTTCCTACGGTGCCGCCATGGGTGTCTCGGCGTGGGTGTTCAACGGGGTCTTCGGATTCTCGGGCGCCGATGCCACGGTGCCATTGTTTGGCTTCGTGTTCCTTGTGGCGCTGGGCGTGGACTACAACATCTTCCTGATGAGCCGTGTGCGCGAAGAGTCCCTGAAGCATGGGACCCGCCCGGGAATCCTGCGGGGGCTGGCGGTAACTGGTGGGGTCATCACGTCCGCCGGTGTGGTCCTGGCTGCTACTTTCGCAGCGCTTGGTGTCATCCCCATCATGTTCCTGGTGCAGCTGGCCTTCATCGTGGCGTTCGGTGTGCTGCTGGATACCGTGTTGGTCCGGTCGCTGCTGGTACCTGCCCTGGCGTACGACATCGGCAGCAAGATCTGGTGGCCGCACAAGCTGGCGCGTGAGTCTTCGTCGGACGCGGTGGGGCCTCGTGAAGAGGAAGAGGCGTCGGTGGGGCGCTAAGTCAGTCCTGTTGGTCTCTCGTGTCGACGTAGCCGGCGCCTCCATCCACGGTCACGCGCTGGCCGGTATGCAGGCGCCGGGTTGCGTCGCCCGTTCCGACGACGGTGTCCACTGGTGCTTAAAGCACGGAAGATCTGCGCTCAATCAGGACGGTGTCCCGCCACTGCCCGGCGAGGGGGCCGTGCGGCATGCGGGCGATTCGGTTTCGCCGGCCCACAACGCAGAACCCTTCATCGTCGTGGAGCCTGAGGCTGGCTGCATTCTCGGGGAAAACGCTGGCTTGGATTGTCCAAATACCCGCATTCTCGGTGGAGGCGATGAGGGCGCGGAGGAGGCTCTTTCCGACGCCAAGACCCCGGGCATCTCCTGCTACGTAGATGGAATGCTCCACGACACCCGTGTAAGCGGCCCGCGACGACACCGGGGACACGGCGGTCCAGCCCAGAACCTGACCCTCCTTTTCAGCGACGAGGCGGTGATCCTTGAGTCGCGTTGCGTCGAATTGTTCCCACTCTGGCGCAGCGGCTTCAAAGGTGGCGTGCCCAGACTCGATGCCTGCAGTGAAGATCTCCCTTACGCGTGGCCAGTCCGTCGTTGTCATGGATCGGATGCGGACCCCTTTGCCGTCCTTGGGACGTGGGTCGGTTACCGCTTGGCTGGTCACAGGCTCTCCAGCAAGCCGGTGGTGCGTTCTATGGCGCCGGGGACGAGCGAGTAGTAGGCCCATGTGCCACGTTTTTCTCGGTGGAGGAGGCCGGCGTCGACCAAGATTTTCAGGTGGTGCGATACTGTCGGCTGCCCGAGGTTCAGGGGCTGGGTGAGGTCGCAAACGCACGCCTCGCCACCTTCTGAACCCCTGACGATGGACAGCAGGCGCAGGCGGTTGGGATCTGCGAGGGCCTTGAATACGGACGCCCTCAGCTGTGCTTCGTAGTCGTCGATTGATGGTTGTCCCGACGGCTCGCAGCACGCTTCTGCATCCACTGGTGTCAGCTCAAGAGTTTCCCCGGGGTTCATGCATCCATTATGCACACACATTGACAATCATCGATATAGGTGGACATACTCATATCGAAGTTCATCAATCTTTGGTTTTCGGCAACCCACCAACATGAGTCTGGAGTTCAGTGAGCACCCCAACGTACATCGCGGCTCAGCAGAGTGCCGCCGGTCATGACGCCGCTGGGAAACTCTCGGCCATGGACCGGTTCCTGCCAGTGTGGATCGTCGCGGCCATGGCGCTGGGCCTGCTGCTGGGCGGCCTGATTCCCGGCCTGAATACCGCACTGGAGGCCGTGAAGATCGGCGAAGTCTCCTTGCCTATCGCCATAGGCCTGCTGGTGATGATGTACCCGGTTCTTGCCAAGGTGCGCTACGACCAATCGTTCCGTGTGCTGGCCGATCGAAAGCTGCTGGTCACGTCCTTGGTGATCAATTGGGTAGTGGCTCCAGCTTTCATGTTCGCGCTTGCCTGGGTGTTCATCCCTGACCTGCCGGAGTACCGGACCGGGCTGATCATTGTCGGCTTGGCACGCTGCATCGCCATGGTCATGATCTGGAACGACCTCGCCTGTGGGGACCGTGAATCTGCCGCTGTCCTGGTGCTCATCAACTCTGTCTTCCAAGTGGTCGCGTTCGGGGCTTTGGGGTGGTTCTACCTCCAGTGGCTGCCGTCCCTCCTGGGACTTCCCACCACGGCCGCCGACTTCTCCTTCTGGGCCATAACGCTTTCTGTGCTGATCTTCCTGGGCATCCCGCTGCTCGCCGGTCTACTCACCCGCGTCATCGGTGAGAAGGCCAAGGGCCGGGGCTGGTACGAGGAGAGCTTTCTGCCAAAGATTGGTCCCTGGGCGCTCTACGGACTCCTTTTCACCATCACGCTCCTGTTTGCGCTCCAGGGCGGGACCATCATTTCCCGGCCGATGGACGTCCTTCGCATCGCTTTGCCGTTGTTGGTCTACTTCGTTGTGGTCTTCGGTGCCGGAATGGTGATTGGCCGCTTGCTGAATCTCGGGTACGCCAAGACCACGACCTTGGCCTTTACCGCTGCGGGCAACAATTTCGAACTCGCCATCGCTGTAGCGATTGGAACCTTCGGTGTTACGTCAGGTCAGGCACTCGCCGGTGTCGTCGGCCCCTTGATTGAAGTACCCGTCCTTGTTGCACTTGTGTATGTGGCCCTATGGGCGCGCAAGCGCTATTTCACCCCACCAATATCGCCGCCTGACCTTCGAGGAAATTCATGACCACCGATGCCGTAAAGAAGCCTTCCGTCCTTTTCGTCTGCGTCCACAACGCTGGCCGCTCGCAGATGGCAGCAGCGTTCCTCACCGCTATCTCCCAGGGGGCCATCGAAGTTCGGTCTGCTGGCTCCCAGCCGGCCGACAAGGTCAATCCCGCTGCCGTTGAAGCCATGTCCGAGCTTGGCATCGACATGTCGGCCGAGATCCCCAAGGTCCTCACCACAGAGGCCGTCAAGGAATCGGACGTAGTAATCACCATGGGTTGCGGCGACGAATGCCCCTACTTCCCCGGCAAGCGCTACGAGGACTGGGTCCTTGAAGATCCCGCCGGACAGGGAGTGGACGCTGTCCGGCCCATTCGCGACGAAATCAAGACCCGCATCGAGAACCTGATTGCCTCGTTGAGCCCCACAGCCAAGTAATCCAACCACCAGGAGAGAGTCCCATGAGCACCGAACAGCTGATCATCATCGGGTCCGGCCCTGCCGGCTACACGGCCGCTATCTACGCCGCCCGCGCCGGACTCAATCCCTTGGTGCTGGCCGGCTCCGTCACTGCTGGTGGCGCCCTGATGAACACCACGGAAGTGGAGAACTTTCCGGGGTTCCCTGCTGGTATCCAAGGGCCGGAGCTGATGGATGGACTCCAGGAACAGGCCGAAAAGTTCGGAGCCCGGATAGTGTTCGACGACGCCACTGAGGTTGACCTCAAGGGTCACCTCAAGCGGGTGGTCACTGGAGGCGGCGAGACGCACGAGGCCTCGGCCGTCATCCTGGCCACCGGGTCTGCATACAAGGAACTGGGGCTTCCGGAAGAGAAGAAACTCAGCGGGCACGGTGTCTCCTGGTGTGCCACCTGCGACGGCTTCTTCTTCCGCGAGCAGGACATTATTGTGGTGGGTGGCGGCGACTCCGCCATGGAGGAAGCTACCTTCCTGACGCGTTTCGGTAAGTCCGTGACTGTCGTGGTTCGCAAGGATGAGCTGCGGGCATCGCGCATCATGGCCCAGCGTGCCAAGGACAATCCCAAGATCACGTTCGCGTGGAACTCGGCCATCACGGCCATCCACGGAGACGCCAAGGTCACCGGCGTGACGCTCAAGGACACCCGGACGGGTGAAACGCGGGAGCAGGCGGCCACCGGTATCTTTGTTGCGATCGGACACCTGCCGCGAACAGAGCTGGTGGAAGGACAGGTTGACCTGGACGCCGAGGGCTACATCAAAGTGGACTCACCCACTACCTGCACCAACCTTTCGGGCGTCTTTGCCTGCGGTGATGCGGTGGATCATCGTTATCGCCAAGCCATCACCGCCGCCGGCACTGGTTGCTCAGCTGCCCTCGATGCTGAGCGCTACCTCGCCGCCTTGGACGACGCCCACAGCATTGCCACGGCATTGGTCGAAGAGCCCACCCACTTCTGAGTTTCACCAACGGAGATACGAGTACGCATGGACAAGAACCTCCCCGTCGCAGTCATCGGTGCGGGCCCGGTTGGGCTGGCAGCCGCAGCTCATTTGCTCGAACGCGGCCTTGAGCCGATCATTTTCGAAGCCGGCAGCTCTGCAGGGGCAGCAATCGAACAATGGCGGCACATCCGTCTCTTCTCGCCGTGGAGGTTCACCATGGATGCGGCAGCTGTCCGGCTCCTCGAGGGCACTGGCTGGGAATCGCCTCGACCGACGGCTTTGCCTTACGGCGGGGAGCTGATCGACGACTACCTTGCCCCGCTGGCAGAACTCCCGGCAATTGCTTCCCGCCTGCGAACTGGCGCCCGTGTCATCGCCGTTACCCGCGTCGGGCTCGACAAAACCCATGTGCGTCTCCGCGACACCACGCCGTTTATCGTCCGGGTTGAATACGCTGCGGGCGAGGTACGCGATGTCATGGTCTCAGCCGTCATCGATGCCTCCGGAACGTGGTCCACCCGGAACCCGTTGGGGACCTCGGGTTTGCCTGCCATCGGTGAGGAGCGTGCAGCAGACCGCATCTCTTCGCCCCTGCCCGATGTTACCGGCCGGGACCGGGCCGCCTTCGCTGGTCGTCGCGTCCTGGTGGTGGGTGCAGGGCACTCGGCAGCCAACACGCTGATCAAACTGTCGGAATTGGCCAAGGACGCCCCTGACACGAAGATTCTCTGGGCCATTCGTGGCGCTTCCGCAGAGAAGGTCTACGGAGGGGGCGACTCGGATGGACTGCCGGCCCGCGGCCAGCTCGGGGTCAGGCTTCGTCGGCTGGTGGACGCTGGCACGATCGAACTGCACGCCGGTTTCGGCACGAGCTCGCTGACCGATTCCGATCCCGGCCTCACCGTGACGGCCGGTGACGGACGCACCCTGGTGACAGACGTCGTCGTGCCTTGTACCGGGTTCCGTCCCGACCTTGCGATGCTCCGCGAACTACGCCTCAACCTGGACCCTGCTGTTGAAGCGCCGACGGAATTGGGACCGCTGATCGATCCCGAATTCCACTCCTGCGGCACAGTCCCGCCGCACGGCGCGAAGGCGCTTGCCCATCCGGAGAAGGACTTCTATATCGTCGGAATGAAGTCGTACGGCCGTGCGCCCACCTTCCTGCTGGCCACCGGCTATGAGCAAGTCCGTTCCGTGGCCGCGGCACTCGCAGGCGACCAGGCTGCGGCCGACACCGTTCACCTTGAACTTCCGGAGACCGGAGTCTGTTCCTCCGATGCAGGTACCAGCTGTGGCGTTCCTGCCGTGGCTGCTTCGTCACCAGCTACAGCAGCGGAGAAGGAGGCCGGCTGCTGCGCATCTCCAGAGCCGGCATTTGTTGGCTTCCCCACCGGGCTGGCCCACGGCCGTTCAGGCGGGTAGAACGTGGCTGGCCGACGTTCCAGTCCGGGTGCTCAAGCGCTGACAGTGTTCCGTTCGCGGTAACCATCAGCGGCGTAGACACCCAGGACGCGCACCTCGGTAGTGAAGAACTCCAGTTCTTCCAAGGCCCGGCGGAGACGGGCGTCTTCGGGGTGGCCTTCGACGTCGGAAAGGAACATCGTGGCCGCGAACTCGTCGCCCACCATGTAGCTTTCCAGCCGCGTCATGTTGAGGCCGTTGGTCGCAAAGCCACCAAGTGCTTTGTAAAGGGCCGAAGGAACGTTGCGCACCCGGAAGACGAAACTTGTGATCGCAGGGCCGGGCAGCTCTTCCTTGGTGGGGAGCTCCCGTTCCCGGGCCAGAACAACAAAGCGGGTGGTGTTGGTGGGATCGTCCTCCACACCGGAAGCCAGGACTTCGAGACCGTACAGTCCAGCGGCGAGCGGCGGAGCCAGGGACAGCTTGCGGGGATCGTTCCAGTCCCGGACCTCACGGGCTGAACCGGCAGTATCGCCGGCGATCACGGGCTTGAGGCCGGCTTCGCGAATAATCCTGCGGCACTGACCCAGAGCGTGGATGTGGCTGTGGACCTCCGTAGCGCCTTCAATGGTGCTGCCCGGAATGCCCAGAAGGTCGAAACGGATCGGCAGGAAGTACTCGCCCACGATCTGCAGCTTGGACTGAGGGAGCAGGACGTGGATATCGGCCACACGCCCGGCGATGGAGTTCTCAATGGGAATCATGGCCAGATCGACTTCCCCGGTGGACACCAGCTCAAAGGCGTCCTCAAAACTGGCGCACGGCACGCTCTCGAGTTCGGGGAACATTTCCTTACACGCGAGATCCGAATTGGCTCCGGGCTCACCTTGGTACGCAATCTTCTGGGCCATGATGCTCATGGTTACACGCTGAGCGCCCGGGCTCCCAACCGCGTCCACCCTGTGACTGGACAACTGGATGCCACCGACCCTAGGTTCGCAACAAGGATTGGGGGCGGCCGATGACGACTGCGACAGCGTTCCAAAGAAACACGGCAAACAATGTCAACGAACAGCGGGTTGCAAGATTCGCGGGCACGATCATCGGCCTGTTCACGCTCTTGTGGGCATTCCTGCTTTCAAGAGCATCGGGACAGAACGTCCTGGCATCAGGGCCGTGGCAGGTTGCGACACACGGGTTGAGCCTGTTGTCAGCTCTCATCGTCTACCTCTACTGCCGGCGTTGGGCTCACCGGACCAGCGCCTCCGGGCTTCTCTGTTGTGCGGCCGTGGTGTCCTTCTTCGCCGACGTCGCCTTGGGATTTCAGTACAGCCCGTTCTTCGGCGTTGCGCTCATCGCATGGAGTGCCAGCGCCCGGCGACCGCTACTGGCCGGGACGGGAGTCCTGGCCTTGGGAGCGGCCGTTGTCGCCAGGCTTGGGCACGAGCTCGACGGCGTCGTCGTAGGTGCATGCGGCGTGATCATTCTTGCGATCGCAGCATGGCCAAGCACTGGGAAGCAAAAGTAGGTAACAGATAACGTCGCTATGAGGGCTCATTGCGACGTTATCTGTTACCTACTTGGGAAAGGGCGGCGGGGGTTAGCCGTTGATGATCTGGGGGACGCCGAGTGCTTTGAGGCCTTCGGCTCCGAACTCCAGGCCGTAGCCGGATTGCTTGGAGCCGCCGAAGGGGATGAGGGGGTTGACCATGCCGTGGGCGTTGATCCAGACGGTGCCGGCTTGGATGCGGGAGGCGACTTCGCGGGCGGCGTTCAGGTCTGAGGACCAGACGGAGGCGCCGAGTCCGACGTCGAGCCCGTTTGCTTTGGCGACGGCTTCGTCAATGGTGCTGTATTTGATGATCGGCAGGGCCGGTCCGAACTGTTCTTCGGCGACCAAAGGGTTGTCGTTGTCGATGTCGGCTACCAGGGTGGTGGGGTAGAAGTTGCCGGGCTGCTCCGCGTCCGGGTTTCCGCCCAGAAGCACTCGGGCGCCGGATTCCTTGGCGGCCTCCACGAGCCGGGCCACGATGTCGTATTGCTGCCGGTTTTGCAGCGGGCC
>NZ_JAVTJB010000012.1:0-146600 GCF_031843805.1 Arthrobacter sp. WCS2018Hpa-7 | reverse complement strand
GTGCGGCGAGGGGTGAGCTCTCGCCTTTTTAGGTGCGCTGAATGTCCCGAGAGCTAACCCCTCGGCGAGGGTAGCGAGGAGTGCGTGCGGCTCACAACGGCAGGCGCTCCCCGGCCAACGCACTCCGAACCGAGGTCCACGACTTCAGTACCTCCAGCACCGCGGGGTCCCGTTCTGCCAGGATCGCTTGCTGGTAGGAGTCCTCCAGAAGCGAATCCACGGAAACCCGGGCGCCCGTGGAAGCGCTGAGAATCGCGGCCTCCACCATGGCCAGGCTCATGATGTTCTGATGAACCCGTCCCATGGGCGTGCTTCCGGTGCGAACAGCGGCGACGAAGTCCCGCAAGGACCCGGCGATTTCCTGGCCAGGATCCCCGAAATCCACGGCATCGTCGGAAACAGGAACAGAGGACACCGGCTCGTTGTCGCCGTCCCAGAGAACAGTTCCGTGCTCACCGCTGATGCGCCACGAAGCATTCCAAGAGGTTTCCTGGCCCGGGCTGCACCAGCTGCCCGTGAAAACAAACCGCTCCCCACCGGTCATCTCGAAGATGGCCGTGGAACCTGCATCCCCGCGATACCAACTCCACGACGGGTTGTACTCCTCGCAGAACACGGAGACAGGATCGGCGTCGAGCAGGAATCGGGCCATGTCGAACTGGTGGATGGCCATATCCAGCAGGAGTGGATGATCCATGGCATCGCGGAATCCGCCGAAGCGCGGGGCTTTGAAGAACTCCGCTGAGACGATACCCACGGAACCCACGGCAGAGGACAACCGTTTAGCCGCGAACAGGTGTTTGTTGTAGCGCCGGGATTGGCTGACCATGAACAGCTGGCCGTGGAGTTCGGCGGCGGCGGCCAAGGACAGTCCTTGCGCCACAGTTGAAGCCACTGGTTTCTCACCGAGGACCGGCAGCCCTGCGGCCAACGCTTCGGTGGTGACCGGATGGTGCGCGGCAGGGATGGTGACGTTGATGACTGCCTGGGCTCCGACGTCGGACGCCAACTGAGCGGTCCCGGCACCGAGGGGGAGGTCGGGACGGCCCACGGACGCCGCCGCGTCAGCGGCAGCCGCAAGGTCCAGGTCAACGATGCCCACCAGCTCAACCAAGGGTGACGACTCTACAGTTCGAAGCCACGCGCGGCCCATGCCCCCGGCGCCCACAACGACGACGCGAAGGGGAGTACCGTCGTCGGGAATCGTAGCGAAAGGCGGGTTCACGCGTTGGCTCCCTGGTAGCTCTTGCCGTTGAAGAAGTCGTTGGTTTCGTAGCGGAGCAGCTCCGGAACAGCGCGTTCAGGGCGGTCGGTGACGGCCCATTCCACGGCATTGGCGATCACGCGCCGCACGTCCTTGTGGTGGTAGACGGGGTAGTCCTGGTCGCCGGGGCTGAAGAAGAAGATTTTGCCGTGACCGCGACGGAAGGTGCAACCGGACCGGAAGACTTCGCCGCCGCTGAAGGAACTGATGAACACCAGTTCCTCGGGCGTGGGGATGTCGAAGAACTCGCCGTACATTTCCTGCTGCGGAATCTCGATAGGGTGCGGGATGCCCTTGGCGATGGGGTGCGTGGGATCCACAGTCCATACGAGTTCGCGGTCCTGCTCGGAGCGCCAACGCAGCGTGCAGGAGGTGCCCATGAGCTTGGTGAAGATCTTGGACCAGTGACCTGAGTGCAGCACGATCAGGCCCATTCCGGCCAGGACGTGTCGGTGGACGCGCTCCACGATCTCGTCCTCAACATCTGCGTGGGACATGTGGCCCCACCAAGTCAGGACGTCGGTGGCGGCGAGGACTTCTTCGGTGAGGCCGTGTTCCGGATCGTCCAGGGTTGCGGTCCGGACCTCGACGGCGGCACCCAGGTTCTCTTCGATGCCCGCCTTGACGGCGCCGTGCATGCCGTCCGGATAGAGGCGGGCCACCAGTTCGTCGCGCTTTTCGTGGCGGTTCTCGGACCACACGGTGACGCGGATGGGATTGCTGTCAGTCATGATTTCTCCTTTGGAGGTGTGTAAGCGGTCTACTTGACCGCACCGCCGGTGGTGCCGGCGGCGATGTATTTTTGGGCCGCGACCAGCAGGACGATGGCCGGGATGGAGGCGAGTACCGCCGTCGCCATGACCGAACTCCAGTCATTCACGTAGGCGCCGATGTACTGGAAGATGCCCAAGGTGACGGGCCGGACGGCTTCGGTGGTGGTAAGGGTCAGTGCGAAAAGGAAGTCACTCCAGGCGAACAGGAAGGTGAAGAGTCCCGCGGTGATCAGGGAGTTCCGGCTGAGCGGAAGGACGATTGACCAGAACGCCCGCAGGTGTCCTGCCCCATCCACCCGGGCGGCCTCGATTACGGATGCAGGCATGCCGTTCATGAATGCCCTGATGATGAGGATCGCGAAGGGAATGCCGTGGGCCGAGTCAGCCAGGATCAGGCCCGGGATGGAGTTGAGCAGGCCGAGGTCGTTGTACGCGGTGTAGAGGGCGTTGGCCACCACGATCCCCGGGATCATCTGGCTGATGAGGATGGCGAACAGGACCACACCGGCGCCTCGGACCTTGAAGTAGGCCAGAGCGTATGCGGCCGGAGCTGCGATTGCGAGGCTCAACGCCACGCTGCCCAGGGAGATGATGAGGCTGGTTCCGAGGTTGCCTGCTTGCTCATTGATGGCCGTGGCGTAGCCGGTGAAGTCAGGTTTCACCGGGAACCACGAGGTTTCCAGGGTGGTGCCGTTTGGTTGCAGGGAGGCGTTGATCATCCAATAGACGGGGAACAGCATCACGGCCAGGAAGAAGATGGCCAGTGCGGTGTAGCCCCAGTTCTTGCGTCCCGTTGGTTTTGGGCCGCTGGCTGTCCCTCCGTCGCGAAGGAGGTTGGGTGCTTTCAGTGCGGTTGTCATGATTTCTCACTCGTCCACTGCGCGTCGGCTGGCCCGCAGGTACAGAACTGCGAAGACCAGGGAGATGATCACCAGCACGTTGCCCAAGGCCGCACCTTCGCCGAACTTGAATTCGTGGAAGGAAAGGTTGTAGGACTGCGTGGCGATGGTTTGGGTGGAATTGGCGGGCCCGCCGTTGGTGAGGCCCAGGATGATGTCCAGTACCTTCAGGGTGTACACCACTCCAAGTACCAGCACCACGCTGACTACAGGCCGCAGCATGGGCCACGTGATGTGGCGGAACGCTTTCCATCCGGTGGCGCCGTCCAGGGACCCGGCTTCGTAGAGCTCGTCAGGGATTTCCTGCAGGCCGCCGTAGAGGATGGTCAGGTTGAACGGGATGCCGATCCAGATGTTCACACCCACCACGGCAATCAGCGCCAGGGATGTGCTGGTGAGCCACGGAATGCCCGTATCGATGATGCCGAGATCTCCGAGGAACCGGTTCAGCGCACCGCTGTCCTTATCCAGAATCCAGCGCCACACCGCACTGGACACGATCAAGGGAAGGAGCCACGGAAGCAGGAGCAGCGATCGCAGGATGCCGTTGAGCGGGAACTTGCGCTGGAAGAAAATCGCCAGCGCCAGGCCGATCACGAACTGGCCCAGAATCGAGCCGATGGTGAACAAGGCGGTATTCAGCAGCGAGGTTGAAAACAACGACGACGACAGCACAGTCACGTAGTTGGCGAACCCTACCCAAGGGGCTTCTCCGGTGAAGAACGTGGAGGTGGTGTACTCCTGGAAACTCATCACCACGTTCTTGACTACCGGGTAGCCGAAGAACAGCGTCATGTAGACCACTGCGGGAACCAGGAAGAGCCATTGGAAGACGCGCTCGCGGCGTTGACGGGAACGACGCCGGGGTGCCGGCTTTTCGGTGCCGGTACCGTGCGTCTTCGCGGCCTCGCCGGTAGCCTGCCCCTTTGAATGAGGTAAATCAGTTGCTAATGACATGGCAGGCTGCCTACTGACCCTGGGCTTGCTTGAGGGCGTCGGCCGGTGACGCGTTGCCCGTCAACGAAGTCTGGATGGCGGTGTAAATCTTGGTAGCCTGCGCCGGCCATTCTTCTCCGAGTTGTCCGGTGCGGGCACGGGCGGTCTTGATCAGCTCGGTGAACGTGGCGAGCTTGGGGTTGTCGGAGGCAAACTTGTCCGAGAGCGTGGTTTTGGAAGGGATGGTGTTGCGGGCCGTGGCCATGGCCAGTTGGTTTTCGTCGCTGTTCAAGCAGGCCACCATCTCAGCGGCTTTGGCTTGCCGGGCCTTGTTCCCGGTCTGCGGGACAGTCCATACTTCGCCGCCGAGCGGAGCAACGGACGTCTGCCCGGCCTCACGGACAGGGATCTTGACTACGCCGTACTGAAGGGTGGGCTGCTTGTCCAAGGCCGGGATCTGCCACGGTCCGTTGACCATCATGGCGGCTTTGCCTGCCAGGAACTGGTCTTTCACGTCAGCCTGGGTCCAGTTGAGCGCGGAAGACGAAACCGAGCCACTCTTCACAAGGTCGGTCCACAGTTGAGGGCCTGCTCGGTCTCCTTGGTGTCGATCTTCTTCTCGTCGCCGCCGTTGGACCACATGACGGGAAGGAACTGCCACGTGCCCTCGTAGGTGGGGTTGGCGTTGAATGCGAGTCCGTACTGGTCTCCGGCAGTGAGCTTTGCGGAAGCCGCCTTGAGCTCATCCCACGTAGTGGGGGGAGTAACTCCGGCTGCGGCCAGGATGTCCTTGTTGTAGAACAGGGCGATGGTGTTAACGGTGGGCGCCAACCCGTAAACCTTGTCCTTGTAGGTGCCAGCGCTCAGCACGCCTTCGGCGAAGTTTTCCGTGCTGACGTTGAAATCGGCCAGGGGAGCCAGCGCTCCCGTGGCGGCGATCTGTTGGAGGTCCGGGTTGTCCAGCATGAGGACGTCGGGGAGCGTCTTGGAAGAGGACTGCTGGAGAACCTTGGAAATGAGCGACTTTCCGGGGACGGTTTCGCGCTTCACGGTCACGCCCAGTTGCGTGCCGCACTTGGTCAGGGCGTCCCCAATGAACGACTTGTCAGGCTCGTTGTTGTAGTAGTCCATCACGGAGATTTCGGTGACGGACTCCGTCGATGAAGCTGCAGTTGAGTTACCGCAGGCGGAAAGAGCCAGGGGTAAACCGACCAAGGCAACTCCGGCGAGGGCAAGTGGACGGCGTGTCCTTTGTGCTGACTTCATTGTCTGTTCCTTTTGTGGGATCGATTCATCGATGCGTATCGACGATGCGTATCGATGGATTCGGAGTAGGAGATAGAGCAGGTGGTTACAGAGGGGGCTTAGCTGCCGTGGGGTGGGCGGAGCGTGCTGGCACGGTGCGTAATGACCGTGGGTACCAATTCCAGGGATTCGTGTGGTCCCTGGTTTTCGGCTTCGAGGAGGTTGCAAATAATCTTCACCGCGCGGCGGGAAACTTCTGCCGGGCGGAGGTCAATGGTGGAGAGCGGAATGGGCTGGAGCTCTGCAAGCGTTGGGGAAGCGCTGCCGATGACGGAGACATCTGCGCCTGGCGTGAGTCCGCGGGCGGTCAATGCCCGACGCAGGATGTCTTGGACTGTACGGTCCGGTGCAATGAACGCCGGTTTGCCGTGGGTGGCGGCCAGTGCCTTATCCACGGAATCGGTGATGATACTGACGTCCGCCCCACCAGGAAAATGCTGGACCGACACTCCCAGGCTCTGGGCGGCAGCATCCGCACCACCCATGAACCGTTCCACGTAATTCACGTGACGGTTCACCACTGCCGGCTGCCAGTCGATGATCGAAATGACATCGTGCCCGGCTGCGGCCAAGTCCCTGACACACTGATCACCGGCCATTTCAAAGTCCGCGTCGATGCACACCAACCCGGACGGGTCGCGGGGGATGCCTATCAGCAGTACCGGCACGTTCAGGCTCCGCGCAATAGGCAGCCGTTCGTCCTCGTCTTCAACCTGCATGAGGATCAGTCCATCGCAGATTTGTTGACCGACGACGCGGCGCAACCCGGCGGCGCCTTCGTCTTCCGTCACCAGCAGGATGTCGTGGTCGTATTGCCGCGCCGTGGAAGCGATCACGGAGACGAACTCCATAATCGAACCCATCTCCAGCTCAGGAATGAAGGGAATGACCAGGCCAATCACGTGCGTCCGGCGTCCAGCCAGGGCACGTGCTCCGGCATTGGGCTGGTAGGTGAGCTGCTCAATGGCGTCCTCAACCTTTTTCCGGGTCTTCTCGGAGATGGGCCGCTTGCCGCTCAAAACGTAAGAAACCGTGCTTTGGGCTACTCCGGCGGCCTGGGCTACGTCCTTGCTGGTGGGCATGGCCTGACCTCCTTGTGCTCGCTGCTGAACAGTCTGAATGGATTGTCGATACGTATCGTCGATGCGCATCGAGAACGAGTATGACATGGGTCACTCAGGCTCCGCAAGGGTCGTGCCTGGATCGATTTCTGAATTCTGCCCGTCTTGTCCCTTTACCCGCCGCGCCGAAGGGTTAGCTCTCGCCTTTATTGGCTCCCGCGAAAGTGCCGAAAGCTAACCCCTCGGCACATGCCCGAAGCTCGGAACCTTTCGTCGTCGATCCAGTGTCAACGTCTTTCCACGGCATCCCATCAGGCGTACTCTTGCCAACACATTGCCCCGGTATGCGGCCGAGTGGTGGGGCGAGCCGTGACCTCCGCACTTTCGGAGTGCCGGAGCCCCATTTGAGCACTGCGAAGGGGAAAATCATGGCAACTCATCAAGCACGACGACGGCTGGCGGCTTTAGTGGGCGGGCTCGCTGTCCTGGGACTTTCGTTGGGATTCGTGGGGAGTCCTGCGAATGCCGCACCTCCACCATCGGCTGACTACGTGGCACTCGGTGATTCGTACACGGCGGGGACCGGCGCAGGAGGGCTCTACCGGGACGCCCTTTGCTGGCAGAGCAAGCCTGGCTATGTGGATGTGGTTGCGGATACTGGCCGGGTCAACTTACTTGAAAACCTCGCTTGCCACGGAGCCCTGCTCGTGCCCGGTGGTCCTTTTTACAACGGTGCACCGTCGGTAGTTGAACAGATCGCCGCCGGCCAAACCGCACTGCGAAATGCCGAGTTGGTGAGCATCACCGCCGGCGCCATCGATGCGGGAAGCCTCGTGGCGCTTCAGGCTTGCGCGACTCCGGACACCGTGACGTGCGCAGGGACCGTCAATGCGATCATCGCCAACCTCCCCGTGCTTGAGGCCGGCCTTGAGGGTATCTACCAAACCATTCAAGCTTCGGCTCCGCAGGCAACCATTGCTGTCCTTGGCTATCCGCGGCTTTTTGATCCCGTGAATGGTGTGCCGGTCATTCCCGTCCAGAACCAAGCAAAGGTCAATCAGGCCATCGACGCTCTGAACTCAACCATCGCCAAAGCGGTGGCTGACAGCCGGACCAACGCGAAGTTCATCGACGTCACCAAGAGGTTTGCCGGCCACGCTGCGAATTCCCTGGTGCCGTGGATCATCCTGGACTTCCGGCTGCCTCTCCCGGACGCCAACTTCCATCCGAACGTTGCCGGGCATCAAGCCTACGCAGCCGCGCTGATCTCCGCTGTCAAGCCTGCCCAGCTGGCCAAGCGGTAGGTCTACCCATTCGTCGAGGGGCGGGCTTTCGGCAGTATGCACGCTCGAAAGTGCTGAGAGCTCACCCCTCGGCGCACCCGAAAGTGCTGAGAGCTAACCCCTCGGCGCACCTCAACGCTCACACACGCGCCCTCCCATGTGCTTAGCTGGCTGCTATGGAGGGGACATCTGAAGCTCACCGAAGCGTCCACTGGGACGGCGCCGTAAACGCATGGCGGATCGCCGGGGACGTCTATCGGATGGGCCGGCATGAGTGGGTCACCGAGGTCGGCTGGCAGCAGATGTACGACGACGGCGTCCGCACCGTGATCTACCTCCGCGCCTCCCGCGAGCGTCGCCAACGCGACACCGATCCCGAGGTGCCGGACGACGTGAAGGCGCGTATCGACGTCGTACATTGCCCCACGGAGGATCCGGATCACCGCCGCTTCAGCGAGCTGTTCGGTCCGTACTTGAAGGATCCGGCGAAGTACGGCGACTACGTGGACCTGTTCGCCGACAAGATCGCTCCGGTCTTCAAGGCCATTGCGGCGTCGCCCGGCAAAGTGGTGGTTCACTGTTCGGCGGGGAGGGATCGCAGCGGCGTGATCGCGCTGATGCTGCAGCGGCTGGCGGGCATGAGCGACGAGGACATTGTGCGTGGCTACGAGCTTGCGGCCCGGGGAATCAATGAGCGGCATCGAACGCATGGTGCCCCGCATGCCCATGATCCGTACCTTCCCGAGGACGAACTTGAGGCCATGCTGGAGCAGAAAAGGGCGGGCCTGCGCGAGTTCCTCGACGGGCTGGACGTCGTGGCTTTTTTGAGGGCCAACGGCGTTGTGGAACACGAGGTTGACGCACTGAGGTCAAAGCTCGGCTCGGGGGCCACTACCGCTGCTAACATGCAGGATTGATCACACTTCCCCAACGGAATGGACCCGCCATGAACGCCGGTGCCCGCGTCACTATCGTGACCCGAACCAAGAACCGTCCGATTTTCCTGGCCCGGGCCCTGGACGATGTCTTCGCCCAGACTTTCCAGGATTTCGAGTTGGTGATTGTGAACGACGGCGGCAACCCGGCCGACGTCGATCGCCTCACCTCCCAGCGGACCGACGGCGAGCGGGAACGGATCACTACGCTGCACCATTCCGAGTCCGTGGGGATGGAAGCGGCGTCGAACGCGGGTATCAAAGCCGGATCCGGTGAGTTCATTGTGATCCATGACGACGACGATTTCTGGGCCCCGAACTTCCTTGAGCGCACCGTGGCTTACCTGGACGATCCTGCGAATGAAGCCGAAAGTGGCGTCATGGTCCGGACGGAGATCGTCATCGAGGAGCTGGTGGGGGACCGGATTGAGCCGATCCGCCGTGAGATTTTCTGGGCGGACATGCAGCAGATCACCCTTGCGGACATGCTGAAGATCAACCGGGCCGTTCCCATTTCCTTCCTGTACCGCCGGAGCCTGCACGACGCCGTGGGCTACTACAACGAGGACCTCCCCGTGGTGGGCGACTGGGAGTTCCACTTGCGCACCCTCAGCCACTCGCGCGTGGGATTCCTCGACGGCGAACCGCTCGCGTTCTGGTCGCAGCGGCCGGAGTCCGAGGGGCATGAGGGCAACAGCATTTTCGCAAAGGCTGCCGAGCATGCCCGTTACGATGCCCTGGTCCGCGATGAGCATCTTCGCGATGGCGTCGCCCAGGGAGGGCTTGGCGGAATGTTGTACCTGACCCGCGTCCTGGCTGAGCAGGAGGAACTCATCCGTGCCCAGCAGCGCCGACTCGACGAAACCGGCGCCAAGCTCGACCACGTTCTGGAACGGCTGGATGCCCTGAACCAGACAGTCATCGCCCGGACCAGTGTGGGGGAGTTCCTCAAGAAGCCGCTGTTGTTGGCCAGGAAGCTGGGTGGCCGGGGCTGACGCCTCCCGCGAAATAACTGCTGTACTCCTCCGGGCATTCATGTACCCTGTATATATTACCGAACGGCCGGTCAGTAATGTTGGCTCCAGCCAACAATGACCGTGCCGCTTTCACGTGCCTTGGAAGGACCCGTCGACGATGACCACTACCGCAGTCGCCCCGGAAACCACAGCCGTTGCAACCGTCCCCAGTTACGTTCAGGATGCCTGGTGGACACCGGCGCCTGATGCCAGGAAAGTCCCTGTCCGCGATGCCAGCACCGGAGAAGTCCTGGCCAACGTGAGCACCGATGGACTGGACCTTGCCGCCGTCGTGGATTTCGCCCGCACCACAGGCCAAACTGAACTCGGGAAGCTGACGTTCCACCAGCGTGCGCTCAAGCTCAAGGAGCTTGCCCAGTACCTCAACGGCCGGCGCCAGGAGCTGTACGAGTCCTCGTCGCAGAGCGGCGCCACCAAGATCGACAACATGATCGACATCGACGGCGGCATCGGCGTGCTCTTCACGTTCGGATCCAAGGGCCGCCGTGAACTGCCCAACTCGCAGGTGGTGGTGGACGGCCCCATGGAGGTGCTCTCCAAGGACGGCTCGTTCGCAGGCGAGCACATCTATACCCGCATCCCGGGCGTCGCAGTGCAGATCAACGCCTTCAACTTCCCCGTGTGGGGAATGCTGGAGAAGTTCGCTCCCGCCTTCCTCGCCGGTGTTCCCACCATCGTGAAGCCGGCTACGCCCACGGGCTACGTCGCCGCCGCTGCGGTCAAGGCAATGGTCGAATCGGGCATTCTACCCACCGGTTCCCTCCAGCTGATCTCCGGTTCCGCGCGCACCATCCTGGACGAACTCGATTACCGCGACCTCGTGTCCTTCACCGGATCGGCCTCAACGGCGAACTCGCTGAAGGGCCACCGCAACGTGGTCCAGGGTGGCGTCCGTTTCACGTCTGAGACCGACTCCCTCAACGCCGCGATTCTCGGCCCGGATGCTGTTCCCGGGACTCCGGAGTTCGACGCTTTCGTCAAGGCCGTCGTCACCGAAATGACCGTCAAGGCCGGCCAGAAGTGTACGGCCATCCGCCGCATCATCGTCCCGCAGGCGCTGACCGCCGAGGTCGCCGCCGCCGTTGGTGCGCGAATTAACGAGCGCGTCGTTGTTGGCGACCCCCGCGCCGAGGGCGTCACCATGGGTGCCCTGGCTTCGCTGGAGCAGCTCGCCGACGTCCGCGTTGCTGTGCAATCAATGCTCGACGCCGGTGGCGAGCTTGCGTACGGATCCCTCGATACGCCGTCGGTCACCTCAGTCGGCGGCGAAGTGGGGGTCGTGGAGGACGGCGCGTTCATGTCGCCTGTTCTCCTGAGCTGGGCGGACGCCGAAGCTGAGGAAGTCCACTCACTCGAGGCATTCGGTCCGGTTTCCTCCGTGCTCGGTTACTCGGATTTGGCCGATGCCGTCCGCCTCGCAGCCCGCGGTTCCGGCTCCCTGGTCGCTTCGGTGTGCACCAACGATCCTTCCGTGGCGCAGGAGCTGGTGCTTGGCATCGCGGCCCACCACGGCCGCGTCCACATGCTCAACCGTGAAGACGCTCGCTCCTCCACCGGTCACGGATCCCCGGTTCCGCACCTGGTTCACGGTGGTCCGGGCCGCGCCGGTGGTGGCGAGGAGCTGGGCGGTATCCGCTCCGTCCTGCACCACATGCAGCGCACGGCCATCCAGGGCTCCCCGAACATGCTGACCGCCGTCACGGGACAGTGGCACACCGGCGCCGACCGCAACTTCACGGTGGAAACCGAGGGCGAGCACCCGTTCCGCAAGTCGTTGGCGACCCTCCGGATCGGCGACGCTGTTCGCTCGGAACTCCGGGAGGTCAGGCTCGAGGACATCAGTGCATTCGCCAATTCCACGGGCGACACGTTCTACGCCCACACCAACCAGGAAGCCGCCGAAGCCAACCCGTTCTTCCCCGGCATCGTGGCCCATGGTTACCTGCTCCTGAGCTGGGCTGCCGGCCTCTTCGTGGAGCCCGCGCCGGGTCCCGTCCTGGCCAACTACGGCCTGGAGAACCTGCGCTTCATCACCCCGGTGGCGGCGGGCGACTCCATCCGGGTCACTCTGACGGCAAAGAAGATCACTCCGCGTGAGACGGACGAGTACGGCGAAGTTGCTTGGGACGCTGTCCTGACCAACCAGAACGACGAAATCGTGGCCACGTACGACGTCCTCACCCTCGTGGAGAAGTAACCCTCTCTCACATCCCGCGGGTTTGGGCGTGTCGCTCTTTCATGTCCCGCGGGTTTGGGCGTGTCGTTCTTTCACGTCCCGCGGGTTCGGGTGTGACGCTCTTTCATGACCCGCGGGTTTAGATGGAAATCGACGCGCCAGCGGCCGATCGAACGCCTTCCCACATGACGGGGAAGGCGTTCGGCGTTTCGGTTGAGGGCGGACAGGAGACCGCGCGACGAAGCTACCTGAGAAGTCCTCTACTGTTGCTTCGCGGCAAAGAAGGCGCTGGTTTTCCAGGAACTCAACCTCGGCTCCAGAGGCGCGTTCTCGGCCAGTGCCTACTGACGCTCTTCCCATCCCACGGGCCCACGATCGGGCGCCGGGACCTGTACCGGACCACCGGGGGAACGCTCACGGGCCCGCGCGAGCCAGTTTCCCAGCGTGATTTCCTTCACCCCGATCTCCTCAGCTGCCTGTTTCAACGACCGACCAGTGGACAAAACCAGCTGCACTGCTTCCTCGCGGAACGCAGCATCGTATTTTCTTCTTGGCGTGGTCATCTGAAGCGAATCTCCCATCAAGCTGTCTCAGAAAACCATACGACCGCACACATACGGCCGCACGGCCGGAAGGGTGTGGGATGTGAGAGACCGTTCGGTTCAAGCCCGTGGGAGGTGAGAGACGGTTCGGCTCACGAGCCGTGGGAGGTGAGAGACGGTTCGCCGGAAGGCCGTGGGATGTGAGAGAGGGTCAGGCGGCCGTGTGGAGGCCGTCGAAAGCCATGGTGATGACGTCGTCCGCGAGCTTCTCCGGGGACAGGGATCCGCCGGGTTTGTACCATTCCACGATCGAGTTGATGGTGCCGAACAGCAAGCGGGTCACGGTGCGGGGATCGATGTCCTGGCGCAGAGACCCGTCTTCCCGGGCAGCGGATATCAGCTCAGCCACTTTGTGGTCGAACGCGCGGCGGCGTTCCAGGGCGTCCCGCTCAATCTCCGTGTTGCCCCGAAGGCGCAGGAGAAGCGTGACGAAGGGCAGCCGGTCCACCAGCACCGCAATGGTCTGCCGCAGCACGAACTCTAGCCGGGCGTCAGCGGGCCCGGACGTAGCGGATGGCTCCTCCAGGATGGCCTCCAGACCGCCCAACGCGTGGTCCAGGGCGAGCTTCAGCAGATCGCCCTTGGACGGCACGTGGTGGTAGATGGCTGACTTCGAGATCCCGAGGTTCTCGGCCAGGATGCCCATGGACGTGGCGTCGTACCCGTGGCGGTTGAAGACGTCGACGGCGATGCGGAGCACTGACTGCTGGTCATAACCGGGCCGTCCGCGCTTGGTGGTGGTCTCAGTAGGCATGCTGGCATTTTCTCACGATCTCAGCGGGGGACGGCGATCAGCCCTTGGGGCGCATGTCGTAGATCCGGCGAAGTTTGCCATTGGACCGCTCAAGGGAACCGGGCTCTACTACGTCCACTACGCAAGATGACCCGACGTGAATCTTGATCTGCTCACGCAAGGTGTGCGCCGCCGTCGTGCCTGCCTCGGACGGAACGTTCTCGCGGCGCTCGATCTTGACCGTCAGCGAATCCATGCGCTTGCCTTCGGGACGCGTGATCTCGAGCTGGAAGTGCGGGCTGAGTTCCGGGATGCGGAGGGCGATTTCCTCGATCTGCGACGGGAACAGGTTTACGCCACGGAGGATGATCATGTCGTCGCTGCGGCCGGTGATGCGGCCCATGCGGCGGTGCGCGGGGCGGGCGGTGCCGGGCAGCAGACGCGTGAGGTCCTTGGTGCGGTAGCGGATGATGGGCAACGCTTCTTTGGTCAAGGATGTGAAGACGAGTTCGCCGGGTTCACCGTCTGCCAGGACCGTGGAGTGGTCAAAGGGGTCGATGATTTCCGGGCGGAAGTGGTCTTCCCAGATGTGGCAGCCGTCCTGGGTTTCAACGGCTTCCCCGGCTACGCCCGGGCCCATGACTTCGGAGAGGCCGTAGATGTCCGAGGCCTTGATGTTCATGGTGACTTCGAGCTCGTGGCGCATCTCTTCGGTCCACGGCTCGGCGCCCAGAACGGCGTACTTGAGCGAGGTGGAGGTGGGGTCGATGCCCTGGTGTGCCATGGCATCGGCGATGGTCAGCAGGTAGGTGGGCGTGGCAAGGATGGCGTCCGGCTTGAAGTCCTGGATGAGCTGGATCTGGCGTTCGGTCTGGCCGCCGGAGATCGGAATGACGGTGCAGCCGAGTGCTTCGGCGCCGGCGTGCGCTCCGAGGCCGCCGGTGAAGAGCCCGTAGCCGTAGGCGTTGTGGACTTTCATGCCGGGGCGGACTCCGGAAGCGCGGAAGGAGCGGGCCACCAAGGTTGCCCAGTTGGCGAGGTCCTGCTTGGTGTAGCCAACTACTGTGGGACGGCCGGTGGTGCCGGAGCTCGCATGGATGCGTGCCACCTGGTCCTGGGGGACGGCGAACATGCCGAACGGGTATTCCAGTCGGAGGTCTTCCTTGGTGGTGTACGGGAACTTCCCCAGGTCGCTCAGCTCGCGAAGGTCCGAGGGGTGCACGCCGGCCTCGTCGAACTTGCGCTTGTAGAGCGGCACGCGATCGTAGGCGTACGCCACGGTGTGCTGGAGGCGGGTGAGCTGCAGGGCCTCGAGCTCGTCGCGGGAGATGGTTTCTTCACGGTCCAGCACTGGGGCGTCTGAGGTGCGGGCTGCGGGTGCAGCCACGGTGTTCTGCGTCATGGGGTTCCTACTTCTTGGAGATGGTGCGGCTGCGGCCACGGAACTCGGCAATGAGTTCACCGTGCTGGTTATCAGGGGCGGAATGGGCGTCGGGCGCAGCCGCGTAGATCTGGATGTCGTACAGGCCGCTTCGGCCGGTGCTCGCGCGGCGGTTTGCGACGGCGGTGATCACCTGGCCTTGGAACGCGGGCTTGATGAAGTTGATGTCGACGCCGGACGCCACCGTGATGTTGGCGGCTTGCTTGGGCGTGGGGTTGGCTGGGTTGCAGGCCAGCGCGAAGGCTGTGTCACCAAAGGCGAAGATCATTCCGCCGTGGGCCATGCCGAATCCATTGAGCATCTCCTGGCGGAGGTGCATGCGGATGGTGGCGTGGCCGTCGTCGACCTTGAGGACCTCGATGCCCATCCATTCGGACGCGTAGTCGTTCGTCAGGATGTGGTGCGATGCACCGGAGAGGGTTGTTTCAACCATGCGTCATTGCCTCCAGCTTTATTTACCGAATGTTCATTAGGTAATCCCAGATCGCGCCACGTGTCAAGACTGGACCAGTATTCGCCCGCACCTAGTAGCCTCGGAGACATGCCCGAAATTGAGCTCCCCATCACCACCGACCGACTCATTCTGCGCCGCTTTGACGCTGAAGACCTCGAGAGGTTCCACGGATACCAGTCACTCCCCGAGACTGCCCGGTTCCTTCTGCGCAACGAGCTGACCAGGACCAAGTCCATGGAAGTCCTTGGCCGGTACGCCAACTTCGAATTCAACCAGGAGGGCGACTGGATCTGCCTGGCCATCGAGCGGAAGGACCACCCGGGCCTCATGGGCGAGGTGGTGCTGAAATGGCTGGAGGGGACAGGGCAGGCAGAAGTGGGCTGGATTCTCCATCCTGATGCCCAAGGCCACGGCATTGCCACCGAGGCCGCGGAAGCCGTGCTGAGGCTTGCGTTCGAGACACTTTCATTCCACCGCGTTGATGCCAAGTTGGATGCCCTCAACGAGGGATCGGCCGGCATCGCCAAGCGTCTGGGCATGCGCCTGGAAGCCACCCTGGTGGACAACTGGCACTACAAGGGCCAATGGGCCACGGAGACCATCTACGCGATTCTCGACTCCGAGTGGCGCACCCGGCACCATCCGTGGACGCGGACCATCAACTGACGGGCCACGTCTTGTGGTGCTTCAACTGCTCGGTCAGCTGATCTTCAGGTAGCGGCCTGCTGAAGTAGTACCCCTGGCCGCTGGTGCACCCGATGCTGAGCAGGTACTCGGCTTGGTCGGCAGTTTCGACACCTTCCCACACCGCAGCCAGCCCGCAAGCCCGGATCAGTTGCAGCACGGCGGCCAACAGCGCGGGTTGCGAGGGGTCGCTGCCCAGTGCTGAAAGCAGGGTCCGGTCCACTTTGACGGTGTCCACCGGGAGCTGGCGCAGGTAGCTGATGGACGAATAGCCAGTGCCAAAGTCGTCGATTTCCAGTCCCACGCCCAAGCGGCGCAGGCTGTTGAGCGTGTAGCGGTCCAAGTCATTGCCTAGAATGACCGCGCTCTCGGTCAGTTCCAGAACCAGGAGCGACGGGTCCAGCTCAGCCGAGGCCAAAGCCTCCCGGACGTCTTCGATGAACTCCAGGCGCTGCAGGTCCGCCGCCGAAACGTTGATGCGCATGCTGAAGTTGTGGCCCGACGTGAGGGGGTCGGTGCGCCATTGCTTCAACTGCTCGACGGCGGTGCGGAGCACCCAGCCGCCTAAATCGGAAATCATTCCCGTTTCCTCGGCAATGGGGATGAACTCGTCCGGCATGATGAGTCCGCGCGTGGGGTGGTTCCAGCGGACCAAAGCCTCCGCGCCTTCGATTTCGCGGGTATCCAACCGGATGATCGGCTGATAGTAGAGCACCAGCTGCGAGCCGGTGATCGCTTCTTTGAGTTCGCCCACCAGTTGGTTCCGCATCTGCCGGGCATGCAGCATGGCGGGTTCGAAGACCTTGAGCTTGCCGCGCCCATCAGCTTTGGACTCGTACATGGCGATGTCCGCTTCCATCATCAGTTCCTCAGCGCTGTGGCCGGGATCTGCCATCCGGAGGCCCATGCTGGCACCGCACCGCAGGTGCTGGCCCTCGATCTCCATGACGCCTACCACTGCGGCAAGGATGCGGTTGCCGATGGAGGCGGCTATCGCTGGAGTCACGTCGGGGATCAGCACCGCGAATTCATCCCCGCCCATGCGGGCCACCATGTCCTGATCGCGCACAGCGCCGGTGATCCGGGCTGCCACCGTTTCCAGGACCCTGTCTCCGATGGTGTGCCCCAACGAGTCGTTGATCGCTTTGAACCCGTCCATGTCCAGGAGGAGGATGGCTGCTTTTCGGCCGCTCAGCGCACCGCTGGCCTGGGCTTCGCTGAGTGCCGTGGCAAAAGCGGAGCGGTTGTTCAGGCCTGTCAGGGGATCGGTCATGGCCATATGCTGCATCGCCAGGTGGGCTTCGTTGAGCTGCTGGGTACGGGCCTGCACCCGTTGCTCCAGCTCTTCGTAAACGATCTGAAGGTCCTCAGCCAGGAGGTTGGTGCCCATGATGACGGCATCGATTTCATCCCGGGCGTCCGAGACGTCGATTCTGGTGTTGAGATCCCCGGCGGCCAACCTCACGATTCCGTCCAGGAGCAGCTCAAGTCGCGGGTCGTGGCCGGAGTACATTTTCCCCTCGGACATGCTCACCCCCCGTGTGGCTCGCCTCGTTGTTCATCGCTATGGCGAAGGTACTCCCGAACAGCTGCGCTGCGTTCAGGCAACGCCGCCTGTTCGAACAGCATGGCAGCTTTTTCGAACGTCACCAGGGCATCCTGCCGTCGATCGGATTCAAGCAAGGTCCGGGCCAAAAGGAAATGTGCTTCCGCCGAGGTTTGTGTGGCCAGAATGGAGGAGCGGGCGCACAACGGTTCAAGGATTGCGGTGGCTTGCTGCATATCACCGCTGAGAAAATACCAGTGGGCGCGGACCAGCGACATTTCCAAGTGGTCCCGCTCGGAGCCGCCCACAATATCCGTGGCGAGCTCCGCCCTTTCAATGCAGCGGAGGGTTGCAGGATCACTAAGTTTTGCCTGAAGGCGCATTTCCGCTGAGGCCCTGTTGAAGCGTGCCCACAAATCAACATCCTTGGACGGTGAAAGCCGTTCAGCCGCGAGATCGTGGTAACGGCCGCCGTCGGCAACGCGATCGGCAAGGAACGCAACGTTGCCAATCACCCAATAGCCCTTGCCTGCAGTGTCTTCGTCGACGTCGTCGGTCAGCAGGGTTTCAAGGACGAGGCATTCGCGCCAGGCATCGTCCAGGAGCCGGCTCTCTGCCAAAGCGGCGATCAGGGCACGCTGGGCGAGGATCTGGACGTACAGCAGTTCGGTATCCGTGGCAGCAAGTTTCGCCGCGTCGGCAGCCATGACCGCAGCCTCGGGGAGCCTGCCCAGGCCTTGGAATGCCACTGCAACCATGGTTCCTGCTTTGGCCCCGAGCTCGGGCGAGGAAGCGGTCAGGCTGTGATTATTGAGCTCCAAGGAGACGTCGAGGTACTCCTCAATGCGCCCTTGGTCCCGGAGGCATTCCGCCTGCAGGTACCGCATGTTCCACCAGGATTCGTCATCGCCGGCGATCGTGGCCAGTCCGGCAGCGTCTCCGGCAAGGCGGTAGGCATCGTCGAAGTCCCGCTCCTTCCACTTTGCGCGTGCCGTGAGACCGGCAACGAGGTGGGAGGCGAGGTGCGGACTTTGCATGTGCCCATTATCCATGTCATTGCGGAAGAAAAGCTCGTATAGTTTGCACCGTGACTTTATTCAAGTCACAGACAACAAATTCGCATCAGTACGAAAGGGCATAGCGGATGAAAAAATTTGCGGCAACCCTGCTCATGGCGGCGGTTCTGGCAGTAACGGGTTTCGCTGCCCCGGCTAATGCCGAGCCTACGCAGGACAGCACGGCAATCGGCTGGTGGCCTAACAGCGTCACCACCACTAAGACGAACACCACCAGCATCGGTTGGTGGCCGAACTAAACATTGGGGGAGCGCCTCTCAAGGCCAAATAACGTCAATTGATGCCCCGGGCCGCTGCCCGGGGCATCAATTTTTGTTTCGGAGTATGTCGAGCATTAGTGACCACGGAGCACTTGTACGGAGCTCACGTTGACACGTCTGTCACACCGCGGAGGGGCGTGATTACGGCCCGCCCACCGGCAGTTCCACTGACACCGTGGTGCCGGACCCCAAAGTGGAATCCAGCAGGAGCCGGCCCATGTGGCGGCTGATGATGTCGTGCGCAATTGCCAGTCCAAGCCCGCTGCCGGGGACCGCTGCGGACGTGGCGTTGGAGGCCCGGTAGAAGCGGGTGAAGATGTGGGGGAGATCGTGCTCGGGGATGCCCAGGCCGTTGTCTGCGATCTCTACCAGGGCCAGCCCGCCGCCCTCCGACTCCGAGACCGAACTGGTGATGCCCACCCGGCCGCCCTCGGGCGTGAACTTGATGGCGTTGGCCACGATGTTGGTGAACACCTGCTCCAACTTCGCTTCGTCGGCCGTGACCTCGATGTCGTCAGTCCCCTCGGTAAAGGACAACGAGACGTGGCGGGACTCTGCCAGTGGCCGAAGCGTGGCCACCACCACTTGGAGGAGTTTGGCAATATCGACTGGTTTGAGGTCCAGGTTGCTGCCGTCCTGCATGGACACCGTCAGCATGTCCTCGATGAGCCTGCGGAGGCGGTCGGAGTTCCGGGCGATGACGTCCAGCATCTTCCTGATGCCGTCAGGCACCGGACCGCCGGACCCGTCCTGGATCATGTCCAGGTATGCGGTGATGGAGGTCAGCGGTGTCCGGAGTTCATGGTTGACGGTGGCCAGGAAATCGGTCTTGGCCTTGTCCAGCTGCCTCAACTGGTGCAGTACCCGCTGCTGGGCACTGATGAGGTGGCCTTGGATGAGCCCGTGGGCCACGTTCCCGGCCACGTGTTGCATCAACGCGATCTCGGGTCGGGTCCAATCGTGCCGTTCCTCGACGGTGGAGAGCAGGATGATTCCCATGGCGGACGCGCCCTCACCCACGGGGAGGAGGACAGTGGACACGGGGTAGAGCTCGCCGGACCATTCCCGGAGGGCCTTGGCAATCCTGGAGTCGGGGTCTTCGCGGTGGTCGGCGACCGCCAGGACATCTGCGTCCGCCCACAGTCTGTTGGCTGCCTCGGTAATGGCGTTTTCGCTCTCACCCAGCCGCGCGGGAAGCAGTGGAAGGCCCGGGCGGTTCCACTGCGCACGAATGCTGGGGACTCGTTCGTCACGGAAGGTCGCGAACCAGACATGGTCCACGTCCAGGGCCTCGCCGAAGCCGCGGACCACGTGGTCTGCGATCAGTTGGGGATCGTTGGTTTCCCGGATCGCCGAGGAGACATTGCGGAGGCTTTCCCGCAACGCTTCGATTTCGCCGCGGGAACGTGCGCGCTCCGTGCCTCGGCCGATCAGGGTTTCAACCCGATGGACCAGTTCTCCGGCACGCACCGGACTGATGACGTAGTCCGCTACACGCCAGGACTCCACTTCCTGAAGGTCCAGGGACTCCTGGGAAGCGAGGATCAGCAGCATGGGAACTCCAGGGCTCCGGAGCCCATGTGCCAGTGCGCTTTCAGACACTGCCACTGAGGGTGTGTGGTGCCGGAGGCAGGTGGCCAAGGACTCGGCGTCCACGGCGGGGAAAACGTTGAATCCCGCCGCTTCAAGGGCGGCCGTAGTGGCTGCCAAACGGTCCTTGTCTGAGTCCGCCACTACGGCGGAGCGGGCATGCTGGTTGCTGGCAACGGTCTCGCCCACTGAGCCCCTTCCGTTCCAACGTTTCATTCACGGTGTTTCATGATGTGGCAACACCCTATCAGCGGCATTGCGGCCAAAGGTGGCCATGCGTCGAATGCGATGGATGAGTCCTGGGACACACCTTTACTTTGTCCTTGGGATTAGACAGCCTTGAGGTTGTCAGCAGAGGGAGCCGCGCCCGCCTTCCCTGCAGCAGCACCAACGCGCAAGGAGCATTGTGGACCACCCAGCAACACCGCAGGACCATCAACAGGTGACATTCGAGCTGGAGCTCGAAGAAACGGGCATCCTTCGACTGACGTGGCCGCGGGGGGCAAGGATCAAGGAATCTGACGCTCAACGGGCCATGGACCGGGTAAACGAGCTCTGCGGCGAGGAACGCCATCCCATGATCGTGGATATGGCCACTACGGACGATGTCACCCGGGGTGCCCGCTCAGTTTTTGCTAAACCGTGCCAGGCCAACCGCATCGCGCTCTGGGGCTCATCCCCCGTGGACAGGGTCATTGCCAACTTTTTTCTGGGCATCATGAAGCCACCGTGCCCCACCAAATTCTTCACATCTGAAACAGAGGCGTTGGATTGGCTGGTGGAGTCATAGCGCCACCTATATTTGGAGAATGTTCTCCGCCCTGAGGAAGTACCTGCTGATTCCCCGCCTCATCAGGCTCTCTTCGGCTGCGCCCAAGGATCCCCGCATTGCCTGGGACCGGTTCTGGGGCGATATCCGCTCAACCGGTGCCACGGGCGACGTCCTGTGGGACTCGGGCAGTGACCACGAACTCAACGGCTACCTACCCCAAATGGCGCAGTTGGACCCGTCCTTGCCCGTGGTGGACGTCGGATGCGGAAACGGCAGTTTCACCCGCTTGCTGGCGCAGCACTTCCCGCACGCACTGGGGTTGGACTACTCGGCAAACGCGGTTGACCGGGCACGGCAGGAGTCAGCAGGAATCACGACGGCGTCATATGCAGTGTGCGACATGACGGCACCGGACGCAGCACAGATTGTCGCTACGGCCCTCGAAGCGGCGGGCTGGACGGGGGACGCGAACGTCTTCATCCGTGGTGTCCTGCACGTTCTGGACCGAAGCGGCCGCGCCGCGTTGGCGGCGAACCTGCTGCCCGTCGTCGGGACCCGCGGTGGTGTGTTCCTGGCTGAAACAAACTTTCCGGGCACGCCGGTGGACTACGTCAGCCATCTTGGCGCCACCCGCAATTCCATCCCCGCCCCGTTGGAGTGGGCCATCCGCGGCCTGCCGATGCCAGGCCGGTTCGGGGCGGCCCAACGGGCCAAGGCCTTCCCGGCCCCGGTGTGGACCCTTGTGGAGGAAGGCTCAGCGAGCATCGAGACGCGCCCGCTGAGCAACCCGTCCATCCCGGATTTGATCCCTGGATACTTCGCACTGCTCCGGGCCCGCCAGCGCTGAGAGTTTTTGTACAGCAGATGCCCTCAAAGGGCCTTCATGAGGGCATTTGCTGTACAAAAACTCCTATTTGAGGCCGGCTCCCGGCAAGAGCCCGGTGGATCCAAGGGAATCGGCGACGAAAGCGTAGTCCCATGCCCGTTCACGCCATTGGACGTACCGGCCCGACGCGCCACCGTGTCCGCCGTCCATTTCGATCTTCATAACGATCGGCTCCGAACCCGTGGACACGGAGCGCAGTGCCTGGACCCACTTGGCAGGCTCGACATACAGCACCCGGGTGTCGTTGAAGGATGTCACCGCAGCGATCTTGGGGTAGGCCACGGCGCCCACATTCTCGTACGGAGTGTAGGACTTCATGTAGGCGTAGGCCTCGGGGTCCGTGATCGGGTTGCCCCATTCCTCCCATTCCAAGGCGGACAGCGGAAGCTCGGGATCCAGGATGGTGGTCAGGGCATCCACGAACGGCACCTGTGCCACTACGGCAGCGTATTTTTCCGGGGCCATGTTGGCGACTGCGCCCATGAGCAAGCCGCCCGCGGATCCACCCATGGCGGCGATGCGGGATGGGTCGACCCAGCCCGATCCAGCGAGCCAATCCGTGGCTGCGATAAAGTCCGTGAAGGTGTTCTTCTTGGTGAGCTTCTTGCCATCCTCGTACCACTGCCGGCCGAGTTCACCGCCGCCCCGGATGTGGGCGATCACCATGACGATTCCGCGGTCCAGAAGCGACAAGCGGGCTATGCCGAAGCCGGGATCCATGCTCATCTCGTACGAGCCGTAGCCATACACCAGCCCAGCGGCCGTGCCGTCCTGCTGTACCGAAGCGTGACGAAGCACTGACAGCGGGACGCGTGTGCCGTCGTCGGCGGTTGCCCATTCGCGGGTGGCCACGTAATCCTGCGCTGTGTAGCCGCCCAGGACGGGGCTTTCCTTGCGGAGGAGCAGCTGGCCGGCGGGCAGTCCGGCAGTGGGGAGCACAAAGTCGTAGACGCGCGACGGCGTGAAGTAGGAGGTGTAACCCATGCGGATGACGGGAGCCTCGTAGTCCGAACCTGCCACCCCGGCGGTGTAGAGCTCTTCGTCAAAGGCCGGCTCCACCGGTGCGCCCTGGGCCTCGGTGCCGAGACCGGCCAGGGGCAGCACCTGGACCCGTTCGATGGTGTCCTTGCGGACGGAGAGCACCAGGTGCGTGGACGTCACGCCGGCGCCGTTGACCCGGACGTCGTCGGAATGTTCGACGACGGTACGCCAGTCCTGCTCTGCCAGCGGCTTGGTGAGCTCGGCCGGGTCTACCAGGCTGACCATCGAGTTGATGGCGTCCTTGTTGTGGGTCAGGAGGAGTGTCTCCTTGCCGTCCAGGAGGAAGGGCTCGGCTTCGTACAGGATGTGGTGGTCGCGGGAGATCACTGTGCTGAGGCCGGCGTCGACATCGTCGAAGCGGAGCAGTTGCGTTTCGCTGAACTCCGAGCAGCCGATGCTGAGCACCAGATGGCGGCGGTCCGCGGAGAGGTCGAAGCCGAGCCACATGGCGACGTCGTCCTCCTGGTAGAGAACCACATCCTGGGCCACCGGCGTACCCAGGACGTGGGCCTTTACCTGGTAGGGGCGCCACGAATCATCCACCACGGTGTAGAAGAGTCGCGTGCCGTCGGGGGAGAAGGCCACGCCGTAGAAGATGTCCTCAATGATGTCCGGGAGGAGCTGCCCGGTGCGCAGGTCCTTGATCCTGAGGGTGAACCGTTCGTCGCCTGAGTTGTCCACGGCGTAGGCGTAGAGGTTGCCGTCCACTGTCACCGCGGCACCGCCCACGCTGAAGAATGGTTGGCCCTCGGCTTCGATGTTGCCGTCCAGGAGGATCTGTTCGTCGTCGATTTCGACGCCGGGCTCCACCGACGGGGGCGTCCAGTCCGCTACGGGGTCCCCGGTGTTGTGGGCCAGGACGCGGCACTGGATGCTGTACTCCTTGCCTTCCACCGAACGGCTGTAGTACCACCAGCCGTCTTTGCGGCTGGGCACGGACAGGTCCGTTTCCTGGGTACGGCCCTTGATCTCTTGGAACATGGCTTCCCGCAACGGTTCCTGGTGCGCTGTAACGGCCTCCTGGTAGGCGTTCTCTGCCTTCAGGAGATCCACCACCTCAGCGGATTCCTTGTCCCTGAGCCACTCGTAGTTGTCCACAAAAACGTCGCCGTGGTGTTCACGGCGCGTGGGGACCCGCTTGGCGACAGGAGGCACCGCTGTTGATTCCGGAGCAGCGGCAGGGACGGAAGATGTGTGGCTCATGTGGCCACTCTATAGACGGGCTCAGACAAGGAACCAGCGATTTCGCTCAGAGCGCCTGGCACCCCTTCCCGATATCGAGAGTGGTCCATGACTTGGAGCACTACGGCTGGAATGGCGTCATGACTTCCGGGGTGCCCCCACTCCTTATATTGCGAGCACGTTTGTGCCGTACCCGGATATGTGGAGGTTCAGATGGTCCTTTTTCAACAGCACAGTGTGCACATAGGCAAGAGAGGGAGTCTTCAGGCACGCCGACGTTCGGACTCCCTGCGCCGCTCCCGCGTGGACCTCGAGGTTGTCATTCCCGTCTACAACGAGGCCGCGAGGATCCCCGACACCCTGAAACAGACCGTCGATTTCCTGGCCAACCAGCCGTGGTCTTCGAGGATTGTCGTGGTGGACAACGGCAGTGTTGATGAGACCGCCGCAGCGGTCCGCCGGATCTCCCGGGAAGAGGGGGACGCCGTTCCCATTTCCATGGTGGGGTGCTCCCGGAAGGGGAAGGGAGCGGCAGTCCGTCGCGGCCTCCTCAGCGGGACGTCCAGGTTCACGGGCTTTTTCGACGCCGACCTCGCCACACCGTTGGAAACCCTCACCGAGGCCATGACCCACCTCTCCGACGGTGCCGCAGCGGTGATCGCTTCCCGCCATGCACCCGGCTCTACCTTGGTCCGGCCCCAACACCTCGGACGAAGGGTGGGAGGCTCTGCCTTCCGGGTGCTGACCAAGTCAAAGGTCAAGGGCATACGCGACACTCAGTGCGGCTTCAAATTCTTCGAACGCGATGCCCTCACAGCAGCCATGGTTCAGTGCCGCAGCACGGGTTTCGCTTTTGACGTTGAGCTTTTGCTGCGCCTGCAGGACAACAACGCCAGCATCATCGAACTTCCCGTGGCATGGACTGATGGAGCCGCATCAACGTTCCGCCCCTTCCAGGATGGCGTGGCCAGCTTTGCCTCGGTCATCCAGCTTCAGCGGGCAATGCCATGATGTCGGGCCTTCCTGACATCAACTCTCCAACCCTTCTCGCCGGAAAGCACATGCTGGTCCTCAACTGGCGCGACATCCAGCATTCACAAGCCGGCGGGGCCGAGCAGTACATGCACGAGATTTCCAAGAGGTGGGTGCAGAACGGCGTTCAGGTCACCTGGTTCACAGGGCGCGACGACGGCCAGTCGCCTGAGGATGTCATCGACGGCATCCGCATCCTGCGCGGGGGCGGAGCCCTGTCCCTGTATGGACATGCCGCTCTCAGGCTTGTGCGGACCCGTGGCCGTTTGCAGAGCAGCGGCCAATTTGATGCCGTGGTGGACTGCCAGAACGGGATACCCTTCTTTTCGCCCTTGTTCCTGCCACGGGACCTGCCGATCATCCAGGTGATCCATCACGTTCACCAGGAACAGTTCCGCACCAGGTTCTCTCCGCCTTTGGCCGCCGTTGGCCGGTTCCTGGAAAGTTCGGGAGCCAAGTCGGTGTACGGCCAGCGTTCCATCGTGGCGGTCTCGCCCTCCACACGGCTGGAACTGAGGAAACTCGGCTTTTCGGGTCCTGTCCATGTGGTGCCGAACGGAACCATCGACGTTCCTGACGAGGTTGCTGCCCGCGCACCACAGCCGACCATCGCCGTCGTCAGCCGCTTGGTGCCGCACAAGCGGCTGGACCTGCTGATGGGCCAGTTCGCCGTTGCAGTGCGCAGCATTCCGAAGCTGCGAATGGACATTGTGGGCGACGGCCCGGAGCGGGCCCGGTTGCAGCAGTTGGCCATGGACCTTGGCCTGGACCACGCGGTAACGTTCCATGGCTACCAGCCCAATGAGGTCCGTGACAGGTTGTTGAGCCGGGCCTGGCTGACGGCTTCCACCTCGGCCTCCGAAGGCTGGGGCTGTTCCGTGGTCGAAGCCGCTGCGTGGGGCGTGCCCTGCCTGGCCCTGCGCGTTCCAGGCATCCGGGATTCGGTAGTGGACGGCAGAACCGGTTGGCTCGTGGATTCTCCCCAGGAATTCGGGACCGCCATGGTCGAGGCCCTCATCGAATTAGGCGAGCCGGACGCAGCCGCGGCCGTCTCAGCGGAGTGCCGGGAATGGGCCCGCTGCTTCACGTGGGACCGCAGCACCAGACTGCTCACCGGAGCCGTGTTGGAAGAGCAGAAGATACGGCACCACGGCGCGGATGCACGTTGGTGCCACTCGGACCTGTCCACCCTGGTGCGGTTCCAGCTGCCTGAAGAGGCCGATCTTCACTCCATTCTGCACCGGACGGATGAAGTCGCCGTGACGGAGGACGGGCACATCGCTGTACTGATGAAGGGACGTGACGAGTTCGAGGCCTTCGCGGCCATGCAGAAGATCGGCGTGACGTCGGCTGAAGTCCGTTCGGCCGGACGCACCACTTTGCTGGCCGGCCCCGGGAGCGCCTTCACTCCCGCCGACGCCCTTGATGGCCAGTAGCATTCATGGATTCATCCCGGAAAACACTGACTCTTGCTGTGCCGGAAAGACCCCGGTCACACCGCAGGGCCTTGGAAAAAGACCCAGGCATTGCCGCAAACAGCGGCTTCCTTGCCGTGTCCGCAGGGGTTGTAGGCGTGATGAGCTACGCCTGCACGCTTCTCATGGCCACCATGCTGGACACCGCGGACTACACGATGTTCGCCGCAGCGGCGATGATCCTGGGTGTGGTGGGGATCGTCGCCAATGCCATGGTCCCGCTTCCCTTGTCGCACGTAGTTGCCGTGCATCCGGCAGGGTCCGAGGAACGGCGCAACGGTGTAGCTTTCTCAGTCTTCGTATCATGCCTGGCTGGGGCTGCCGCAGCAGCGATCTCCGGCAGCGTGACGCTTGCGCTCGCCGACCCCGTCCTTGCCGCAGTGGTGGCGTTGGCGGCCTTTGTCATCTTCGTGGCGAATGCACCCGCAGGGTGGTTGCAGGGTGAGCTCCGTTTCACCTGGTACGCGCTGTCCACTGTGGGCGAGGTTCTCCTGAGGCTGATCTTCAGCGTGGTGGTGATCATCATGGCATGGGGTGCCGGGGGAGCGGTCTTCGGCTTTGTCGTGGGGTGCCTGGCGCCGTTGATAGTGCCGTGGTCCTTCTACCGGGACTTGCGGTGGCGTCCGCGGGTTGTGCTGGAGAAGTGGAGATGGGCCGAGACCAGTGACATCGCCTCCGTTCTCGGCGTTGTCTCCGTGCTGGTGGGTGTCGACGTCGTGGTGATCGGTTTCCTGGATGGGGGCTCGGCTGCCGCTGCAGGTTTCCAGGCGCTTGCCACCATCGCCAAAGGGCCTGTCTACGTGGCGGCCGGTACCGCTTTGGTGGCCTTCCCCTTGCTGCGTTCGCCCGGTGCCAACGCGGGCCAGGTTCTTGGCTCTGCCTTCGCGTCGTTCGGTCAACTTGCCGTGGTGGCCTTCGCCATCATCGCCACAGCGCCACCGTTGATGGCCGGATTCATCGTGCCGCAGAAGTACCACGGCTCCTTGGGGCTCCTGCCGTGGTTGGCCGCGTCCGGACTGGGCTATGCGGTCCTCATGGTCCTGTCCACGGTTCTCCTTGCCTTGCGGGCCTACCGCCGATGCCAGATTGGCCTCGCTTGCGCGTCTCTCCTGGTGGTGGGTGGGCTCTGGGTTGGCTGGCACGTGAACGCCGTCACCGGCATGGCTGTGGGGTCCGCTGTGGGCGCCCTGACAGCGGGCGCGGTTATGGCGCTGCTGGCGCGCCCCGTCCTGGCAGCAGCACACCCAGGCAGGGGAGCCGGCCCGTTCCTGGCTCTGGCCAGCGCCCTGATAGTGGCGCTGGCGGTGGCCGCCCACCTGCAGCCCCTGGCCTGGCTTGCCTTGGCCGCTGTGGGTGGTACGGCGGTCCTCGCCCACCAACGTGGCCTGCTGCCGCACAGAAACGACTTCAAAATTTCACGACGGCGCCAGGCCGGCACATCCAGCCAAACCATCGGCCGCCGGGTCAAGCCTCAAGCACCTTCAACGAGCCCCTGGGCCAGTTGGGTCGCACGGGCGCTTTCGGGCAACTTGACCGCATTCATCGTGGTTGTTGCCGGCGCCTTTGGCGTCCGCGCGCTTGGTCTTGAGCGGGGCTTCGAACTGTGGGTGGACGAGATGTTGTATGTCCGGCTCGGTGAATCCGTCAGCGCCGGAGAATTCCCAACATTGCCTGATGGGCCTTTCTTCCTCCACCCGCCGGGGTACTTCCTGCTGGAGGCCGGGGTCATCAAGATTTTCGGAATTACCGGCGAGATCATCGAGGTGACGCTCCAACTGCGCTGGCTTAACGGCGTGATGGGTGCCCTGACCGTTGGACTTGGTTTCCTGCTGGTGCGCAAGCTGTCCACTCCCACCGCCGCGTGGCTCGCTGCCGTGCTCTTGGCTTTCGAACCGTTCATCCTCAGGAACAACAGCCATGCGTTCCTGGAGACCTCGGCCATGGTGCCGGGGCTGGCCGGATTGTTGCTTCTGGTGGACCACCGGCAGCCAAAGAGCAAAATGCGTTCGTTTCTGCGGCTGGCAACAGCCGGACTACTGCTTGGCTACTCCATCCTGTGCAAGGACTTCTTCTTCATCAGCACTGTTGCCCCGGTACTTGCGGCCATGGTGTGGAAGAAAACAATCCCCTGGCGTCAGGGACTCGTAGTAGCAGGCTTCGGTTTTATGCCCTACGTGATCTACCTGACGGTGGTGGCTGCCCATGGTCACTTCCCCAGCTGGGTGTGGGCCAAGAGCAACGGGCTGCTGCGCATGTCCGGTGTAGAGAAGACCACTGGCTTCACGTCCGAGGGCTCACCAAGCATAATTTCCCGGCTTATCGAGCAGAGCGGATACTTCGGTACCAGCTATATCCTGCTGGGCTTATGCCCGCTGGTGGGCTTACTGCTGTGTTTCAGCCATCATGCCGCGCGGCGGCTAGTGGGGCTGGGAGGCCTGGCGCTCGGTGCTGCCGGTGCCTACAGCGCCGTGTTCGGCACGTTTGAGGAACAGTACGGCTACGGCGTCATGGTGTTCGGAGCAATTTGTTCGGTCCTGGTGGTGGTGGAACTCCGGGAAAGGTACCCCAAGGGCCGCAAAGCACTTGCTGTGGTCAGCGTGATCTACGTGGTGTTGACCGTGGTGCTGGGAATCCGCACCGCACTGACGCTGGATAACGGCTTTGTCCGGGCCAACGACTGGGTGCAGGCCAATCTGCCTGCCGATGCGCGGATCAGTGTCACCAACAGCACGGGTCACTTCGCCTATATGCATGATCCCCGGTTTGGTATTTGGCCGTCGGCGCCGCTGATGAAAGAGCAAGGGGTGAGTTACATCCTTACCCAATCGAAGCCCACCAGGCAGGGCTATGGCTACGCCAACCCCACCATGCTGGCGTGGTTGGAGGGCCATGCGTCTCCCATGATCACAACACTTGGCCCCACTAACGGCGAAACCACCATTTGGTACGTGGATCCCGCTGCTCTCGAGGCAGCGGCCGCGGCCAACGTTGGGGTGCCCCACAAGGACTACGGGTCGGAACGGTAGCAATGAGAGTTCTACATCTGGGTTTTGAAGATCCACGCATGCCCGGAGCGGGCGGGGGTTCAGTGAGGACCCACGAGATCAACAGGCGGTTGGCCGCCCAAGGGTTCCGGGTGACGGTACTGACTTCACGGTATCCGGGCTGGCAGGAACGGATGGAGGACGGTGTGCATTATGTACCCATCGGCTTCGGAACGGGCGGAAACCGTTTGACCAGGTTGGTGGGGTATGTTGCCCGGCTGCCTGTGGAGGTACGCAAGCGCCGGTCAACTGCTGAGTTGGTGGTGGAGGATTTTTTCGCTCCGTTTTCCACCATGGCCGCCCCGCTCTGGACCAAGCGCCCCACCATCGGAGTTGTGCAGTGGCTTCACGCCAGGGATAAGGCACGGCAGTACAAACTGCCCTTGCATTGGATCGAGCGGCTGGGCGTCCGAAAGCACCGAAGGCTCATTTCAGTTTCGGAGGGCATCGGCCACCACTTGAAAGAGCTCAACCCGGACCTTCATGTGGACGTGATCGGCAATGGTGTGGATCCCGCGGTCTGGAATATCGAACCCCGTCTGGGGAAGGACGTCCTCTTCATAGGGCGCCTGGAGTACGGGCACAAGGGCTTGGATCTCCTCCTGGAAGCCTGGGCGCACGCCTGTAACAGGGTCGACGGGAACCTGCTGATCGCCGGCACCGGTCCGGACGAGGAGCGGGTGCGCGAAGCCATCCGGGACGCAGGCCTTTCCGGGCGCGTGCAGATGCTCGGGTGGCTGTCCGGGGACAAGAAGTTCCAAGCGCTCAGCGATGCCCGGCTTCTTGTGGTGCCGTCCCGGCACGAGACGTTCGGCTTGGTGGCCATTGACGCACTGGCAGCGGGCACCCCGGTTATTGCCTTCGATATCCCTTGCCTGAGGGAGATCATTCCGCCCGGTACAGGATGGGTGGTTGACGCTTTCGACGTTCAGGCGCTGGGAGACGAGATCGCCCGCCGGTACCCGCAGGCCGGTCTGGAGGAAGTGGCCGCGCAAGGACGCAAGTTCGCCGCCGGTTACAACTGGGATGCACTCGCTGACCTGCAAGCACAGGCCTACTACACCGCACTTACAGAACTAGGGAATCCTCCAACCCGGCGGACGAAAGCCCGCCATGCTGAAAGGGCTTGAATGCCGCTGCAATCCAGAATTGAACGTTCCATGTCAGGTGATGCACCGTGGCTGTTCCTGTCACCCCACCTGGACGACGCAGTGTTGTCCTGCGGCGCGCTCATCGAAGCCCAAGCCCAAGGACGCGAGATCATCGTCGCTACTCTTTTCACAGAGTCAGGGCCGGCGCCCCACACCCGGGCGGCACGGTCCTTCATGCGCCAGTGCACCGTGCCGGACGCTGGGGAACTCTTCGAGGCCAGGCAGTCGGAGGACCGCGCTGTGTTGGCAGACATGGGAGTTCAATCCATTCACTTGGGTGAAGTGGATGCGCTGTTTCGACGGCGGCGCAAGCCACCGATGCTGGGGAGCAGCGCGTGGGACCGGCTTTTCCCGGAACTCAACCACCGTTACGCCACCTACCGGTTCGACATCGCCTTGGGCAGGATCGCCAGGGGCGATCAAGCGCTCATCCGCCAACTTCGGGGGGATGTTGCCAGGCTCATGGCGCAGACCAAAGCCGAGATCCTCTTCTGCCCCGCGGGAGTGGGAAAACATGTGGACCACCTGATCACCCGCGAGGTGGGTAAGGGGCACCCGGACAACGTGGTGATGTACTCAGACTTCCCCTATGACTTGGCGGCGGCTCCGGATCAACTCCAGATCTCGAAAATGGGGTTTGTGCCGTGGACCTGGGACACGGGACTGGACACCAAACCGGGGCGGATCAGGCAGTACGCAACGCAGGCGGACGCACTGTTCCCTGGCGGAGAGATTCCACAGAAACCGGAAACCTACTTTGTCCCTGGACATCCTCATGAGGCCGCATGATGGCTTCGAGCAACGGCGCGGGACGGAGCGGGACGGAGCGTCCTGGCACTTTGGGGGGGATTGCAGTGAGAACTGTTGACGTTGATTCGAGACTGCCGATTCGCCACACTTTGGCGCGACGACGACGGCGGTGGCCGGCTCTTGTGATTGCCGCCGCGTCACTCGCATTGGCCGGGGTCCCCGCTGCTCCCGCTACGACGGTACCGGCAGAAACCGCCGGCCGGACACCTTCGGCATCAGTAACGTCCACAGCCAGCAATGCGGTAGCAGTATGCACGAAGAGCGGCGCGACGGGCAGTAAAGCAACCACGGCCTACCCTGTCACCACCACCGTCAACGACGCCGGGGACGACACGAGCGCCATACAGAACCGCATCAACACCGCAGGGGCAGCCGGGGGCGGCGTGGTAAAACTCGTAGCCGGGACCTACATCATCAACGGCAAACTCCGGATGGCGGACAACGTCAAACTGCAGGGCGCAGGCCCCGGCACGATTCTCAAAGCAGGCCCCAACTTCCTGTCCACAAAGGGGCCGTCAGGTGGCTACCCCATCGTCACCACCAACAACGCTGCGAACACCACCATCACGAACCTCACAGCGGACCATTCGGGCAACACCCTCGCAGCGAGTATCACCATGAACGGGCGCCTGGACGAGTACGTCGTCGACATCCGTGGCGGCTCCAACAACCTCGTGGATGGGGTACACGTAAGGAACCCCTTCACCTACTCCATCGCCGCGGTCGCAACCACTAAGTTCTGCGTGAAGAACAGCACCACCATCGTCGCGACGAGCGGCAAATACGACCAGCTCGACGGCATCCACGTTCTGGACTCGTCTTTCGGCGATGTCATCAGCAACACCATCGACCAGCGCGTTGGAAGCGACGGCGACGACGGCCTCGTAGCCCACACCATCAGCGGAACCACCCACGACATTAACTACATCGGGAATAAGGTCCGGGGCGGATACCGGGGCAGCAGCATGCAACTGGCCGTCGGTAACCACTCCATCTACAACCTGAAAATCGCCGATAACGAGTTCCATGGGGCGCCGTACGGTATCCGCACCGGCTACTACGACAACGGCACCGGGGCGGTCCAGGGGGTGACGCTGACCGGTAACTACATACACGACCTGGAAGACGGTCATGCGTTCCCCGTCGGCAGCTACGACGCCATCCACATCGGCGACTTCGGCGCCCAAGGCCCGATCAAGAACGTGGTTGCCACCAACAACAGGGGGTGTGCAGCCGGGGAAATTTACGTCGCACCCGGCACCGGCAACATCAACCAGAACAACACCATACAGACGGGAACATGCTGACTACGGACGAGGAACACCCACTACGTAGGACAGCTACCGTCCCAGTCCGGTCATTCCGAAGAGAAAGCGTCGGCCAGGGACACCCGGTTTCGGCCGGACGCCTTGGCCGCATAGAGGGCAAGATCGGCTTCACGGAGAAGTTGTTCGCTGCCCGCCCGGTGCCCGTCCGTGAAGGCCGAGACTCCCGCGCTGATGGTCAGGAAGCCGTCCGGATCTCCGGAGTGCTCGATCAGCAGGTCATGGACCGCTGACCGGACACGCTCCATGACAGCGGCGGCGGTTGCTGGGGACTGGTCCTGCAGGACCAGGAGAAACTCTTCGCCACCAAAGCGGTAGACGGCGTCGGCTTTCCTGACTTCGCGGGCAAGGGTTGTTGCGATCGCCACCAGCGCGGCATCACCGGCCTGGTGGCCGTAGATGTCGTTGTAGCTCTTGAAGTTGTCCACGTCCACCATGGCAAGGCAGTAATCGTGATTCTCGCGGCTGTGCAGCAGGCCCAGGTCTTCGGTGAGTTTCAGACGGTTGTGCAGCTTCGTGAGGGGGTCGGTGCGCGCCTGCTCAGTCAGTGCAGAACGGTAGCGGGCAAGGTCTGCGTGCAACGATGTGATCCGCTGGGCAGCCAGGAGCCTGATGTGCAGGCTGAAGGGGTCCAGGGGCTTGGTGACGTAATCGTCTGCGCCGGCCTCCATGCCTGCCAGCACATCCTTCCGGGAACCGTGCGAGGTCACCAGGATGATGTATGTGTAGGTGTCCTCCTCGGACGAACGGATGGCGCGGCAGAGGTCCAAGCCGTTGAGGCCGGGCATCATGAGGTCCGTGACTACGGCTTCGGGGCTGTGCGCCTGGTAAAGCTGCCAGGCCGAGTCGCCGTCCACCGCCACAATGCACTCATGGCCGGACTGCTCGACGGCGGCCTTGGTGATCATCCGGGAGATCTGGTCGTCGTCGGCGATCAGGACTTTCATGAAGCTCCTTGGAGAGTGCGTTCGAGGGCAATATCCACTTGCCCGAGTTCGGCCTGCAGCTGCGTGAGCACTGACGTGCCGAGGGATGCCAGGTCCGGTCCAGCCTCGCGGCCCAAGCGCTCCAAATCCTTGCAGAGCACCGCGGCGCCGGCTGCTCCGATGTTGGACGCGGCACCGGCGAGTTTATGCGCGGCCTCTTCCACAGCAGCGGCTTGCCCCGCATCCAGCGCGGCACGCAGTGCTTCCAGAGTGGTTTGGGCGTCCTCCCGGAAAGCCCGGATAGCGTCAGGCAAGAGGCCCAGGCCGTCCGCCGGTCCAAGCTCGCGGAGGATCTGGAGTCTGTCCGGGTCCAGAACCATGGCCACCTCAACAACTACTGCGTCCTCCACGCCAACGTCCGACGCCGGTGCTGCCGCCGGCACCGGCGCGACACCCACCGCAGCGTCGGGCGCGGACCCGCCCACCGCCGTCGACGTTTGCTCTTGTTCCGGAACCCAGCGGGTCAGCACCGCGGCAAGCTTGGCGAGGTCCACGGGTTTGCTGATGTAGTCGTCCATGCCGGCGGCGAAGCAGCGCTCGCGGTCCTCGTCCAGTGCCCCTGCGGTCATGGCGATGATGGGAATGCGGGCTGCTTGACCGTTCCGGGCTCGGATGGCCCGGGTGGCGTCGAAGCCGTCCATCACGGGCATGTGGCAGTCCATGAGTACGGCCGCGTACATTCCGGACAGGGCTGCGGTCACTGCTTTGGCGCCGTCGTCCACAATGTCAACGTCATAACCCAGCCTGTTGGCCATCCCTCGGGCTACCAACTGGTTGACCTCGTTGTCCTCGGCCACCAGGAGTTTGCCCAGCTGCGGCACAGGCTCGGCCAACGCGGCTACGTCCAGCTGCACGGGCTGCGCGGGTGATCCCACGGTCCGGGTGGCCATCAGGCGCAGGAGGCGGTTGTAGAACTCTGAGCTCCGCACGGGCTTGGTGAGGTATTCCCGGATTCCCGCGCTGACAAGGTCCACCCTTTCCACCTGCATGGTGGACGTCAGCAGGATGATCCCAGGCGACCCGGAGCCTTGACTCTCGCCCTTGATCTGTCGTGCCAGTTCCAAGCCGTCGGTATCGGGCATACACATGTCCACCACGGCGATGTCATAGGGGTGTTGTGTTAACACGGCTGTGCGGTACTCGTCCATGGCGGAGGCGGCGTCGGCGACAGCCACCGGCTGCATGCCCCAACTGGCCAATTGCTTTTCCAGCACCAGGCGGTTGGTGGCGTTGTCGTCCACCACCAGTACCCTGCGGCCGGAGAGCGTGGCCGGTACGGTCCCTGTGGCGGAAACATCCGGGCCAATGGGAAGTTCCAGGACGAACCAGAATTTGCTGCCCGTGCCCGGCTCGCTTTCCAAGCCGATGCTCCCACCCATGACTTCGGTGAGGCGCCGGGAGATGGCCAACCCCAGCCCCGTGCCTCCGTACCGGCGGGTGGTGGAGGCGTCGGCTTGGGCGAAAGATTCGAACAATCGGTGATGGTCCTCGGCGCTGATTCCAATGCCGGTGTCCCTGACTTCGAAACGCAGTGAGGCGTTGTCTGCATCCCGGCTGACCACGGAGATCTGGATTTCGACTTCACCGGCGGGGGTGAACTTGACCGCGTTGGAGGACAGGTTCAGCATGATCTGCCGGATGCGTCCGGCGTCGCCCATCAGGCGTGCCGGTACATCGGGGTGGCAGTAGGAGATGAGTTCCAGGTTCTTGCCCTGGGCCGCCTCCGCAACCAGCCCGGCCACCTCGTCCACCAAAGCACGGGGGTCGAAGGCGTTGACGTCCAGGTCCACCTTCCCGGCCTCCAGTTTGGAGAAGTCCAGGATGTCGTTGATCAAGGTCAGCAAAACCTCGCCGGCGCCTTTGACACCCTGCGCGTATTGCCTCTGGCCCTCGCTGAGCGGCGTGTCCATCATGAGCGAGGTCAGCCCGATCACGGCGTTGAGGGGAGTGCGGATCTCGTGGCTCATGGTGGCCAGGAACTCGGACTTGAGCCTGCTCGCTTCCAGTGCTGCCTCACGTGCCGCGAGCAGTTCGGCTTCGGCAGCCCTGCGCTCGGTGATGTCGCGGGAGATGGTGGCAACGCCGCTGATGCCTGCCTCGCCGCGGACGGGGGACAGAGTTACCGAGACGGGGATGGTGGCACCGTCCCCGCGTCTCCGTTCTGTCTCATAATTCTGCACTTCACCGCTCCGTGCGGTGGATTCCAGGGCTTGTCGTTCCTTCTCCAACAGGTGGGCGGGGACAAAGAAGTCGCCCTTCCTGCCGATGGCTTCGGACGCCGGGTACCCGAAGATGCGCTCAGCCCCGGGGTTCCAGCTGGTGACGACGCCGTCGGGTGTTTCACCGATGATGGCATCGCCGGAAGAGTTGACGATCGCCCCCAGTCCTTCAAGCTGGGCAGTCCGGTCGGCCACCTTCGATTCAAGGTCCCGGGTCAGCGTCACATTTTCGACGACGATCAGCACCTGCCGCACGATCACGAAGACCACCACCACCAGCCCGGTGACCAGCAGGGTGGGATCCGCCCCAATGGGACGGCTCCGTGAGAAGAACACGGCACTGAAGACGGGCACATAGGGGAGAAGTTCGAGGGCCGCGGCGTAGGCCCGCCCGTCCTTGCGGGTACTGCCTGTTTCCGGAAGCAGGGGGCTGAGCCCTACCAATAGGAAGGCGAGCACCCATCCCAGGGCCAAAGGAGATCCTGTGACACCCGTGATGCCTTGGAGGGTAAAACTCATATACGTCAGGTCTGTGATGGCCAGGATCCAGAAGCCAAGGCCCATGCTCAGCCACGGCAATCTGCGTCCGCGGGCTGCGCGCATGGTCAGCACAATGACCACCGAGACCATGAAAACGTCCGCGATGGGATAGGCCATCTGTGTGATCTGCGCGAAGGAGTCCTGGTTCGTGGCTCCAGCCATGGAACCCAGTACTGAGCTCCACGCTATGAAGAACGTGGAGCTCGCCACTACTCCTGCATCAAGGATGGTGCGGCGCAGGGGAAGACGATGCCCTTGGCCCCTCAACAGCAGGACCAGGCCAATGGAGGTGGGCAGCGCGTACCAAACAAAGCCGATGTCCGCGAAGGATGGGAAGGGGTACTGGTGGTCGAGCGTGATGCCGTTGAAGGTCCACACAGTTTGCCCGGCGCTCCACACGGCCAGGCCTGCCACGATGAACCAGCGGCCCGCGGAGTTGTCCTTCCGTCGTCGGGCCGCGAGAGCATGGGTGGCCAGCGCGGTAAGTGCCGCGAGCAGGATCGCCAAGTCACCGGCCAGTTGCGCTGTGGGCGTTCCTGTTCCGCTTGCCAGACCAACGGCCAACAGCACTAAACACAACGCCACGGGCACCAGAAAAAGCGGCCATCCGTGCCGTGCTGACGAGCGCATCGGAAGAACCCCGTGCTTCACTCCTGCCACTGAACCCCTGCCTTCGAAAGTGGCCCCACCAAAAGCGAACAACGCGTCTTGCCTGCGCTGAGGAGAGCATACGCCGAAAACACGCCCAAAGAGCAGGGCAGGCCGCAAGGAATCCAGACGATTCAAGGGAAGGGGCCGGTTCGCCCCTATAGTTGATGGCTGCAGCAGGCACACGGTGGAGGAGGTTGGTGGTGGTTTACCCGAAGGTCGCCCATCGCTGGATCCAGGTCATGTTCGGTGTCTACCTTGTGGCGTTGGCCTTGGTGGTGTTCCTGCCGGCGCGTGAAGCCAGCACCGTCACTGGGTTTGTGGGGGTCATCGCCGGGTGGCTTTCACTGCTCGGCCTGCCGCTCAGCACCGCCGCAGTGGGTGTGGAATTCGCTGCCAACATTGTCCTGTTCATCCCGTTCGGGGCGTTCCTCCGCCTCATCAGGCCCGCTCTGTGGAACTGGTGGGCGGCGGGGTTGCTCGCCGTCGGGTCGTCGGCATTGATCGAAACGGTGCAGCTGGTGGTGCCGGGGCGGGTCACAGCGCTGTCGGATGTTGTGGCGAATACCCTGGGAGCCTTGCTGGGCCTCGCGGTGATGAAGAGGCTTGCGGCGGCTTTGGCTTAGAGATGCTTTCGCAGGATGTCGGCAACGTCCTTGCAGTGCCCGGCAATGCGCTGGGCAACGTCGCGGTGCACGGCCTCGCTGGCGTTGATGGGGTCCGGGATATCGTCCTCGTCGCGGAGTTCGGCAGTGGACCGGACGGCTGCCGCCCGGCTGACCAGACCGGCCAAGGGAGTGTTTGTCACTGCGCCCGTCACCGATGCCCAGCTGGCGGCGGCCGGAACTGACCTGCCTTCGCTGGCAGGGACATTCGCTGCCGCGCGGGCGAACTCGGCCAAAGTGAACGCGCGCTGCGCGGCACCCGGATACTTCTTCACCAGTTCGTCGCGCTGCTTGCGGGTCATGGTCAGCACCAGACCGGCCGACTCCACAACTTCGGCCGAGATCTGTTGGCCCACCGAGCCACCAGGATTGCCGCCGTACTCCCTGGACAGGGCAGCGGGAAGCGGCTCCATGGGTGCCCCTGCCGCAGCGTGCAGGCCGGCGCTGACCACCTGAAAGTTGCTGAGGCCGTTGTCCTGGAGCTGGGCACGGATCAGTTGCTCGGCCAGCGGCGACCGGCAAATGTTGCCGGTGCAGACGGTCAGAATGGACGACGGCGGTTGGGCGCCTTGGTTGGCCAGGCTCACAGGGCGTTGGTTCTTTCGCGGCGGCGGCCACGGCGCTGGTCAGTCAGCTGGACCTGTTCTGTCGCAGCCACGGGAGTCGATTCCGCTGCGGGAACGTGGTTGGCTTTGGCTGCTTCCTCGCCGGTGTCCTTGCGGTTGTAGTACGTGTAGTACTGGTAGCCGTAGTCCTCGCCCTTGGAGGATTTGCGGGAAACGCCGTTGATGATGAGACCCAGGGGCCTGCCTTTGACGCGTTCGAGGTTCTGCAGGGCACGCTTCAGTTGGTCGTAGGTGGTTTTTCCTGCGCGGCTGACCACCAAGGCTCCGTCAGTGCGCGCGGTGAGGATTGCGGCGTCGGTGACGGGCAACAGCGGCGGGGCGTCCACCAGGACGATCGCGTGCTTGGCAATGTCTTCAAGCAGGGTCCGCATGACGTTGGAGCCCAGGAGTTCGCTGGGGTTCGGCGGCACAGAGCCGGCACCGAGCACAAAGAGGTCGCCGCTTTCGCCCCAAGGCTGGAGGACGTCGTTGAGGGTTGCCCTGCCGATCAGGACATCTGTGAGGCCTACGTTGGTCAGCAGTCCGAACGTCTTGGCCACGGTGGGGCGGCGGAGGTCACCGTCCACCACAACAACGCGCTGCCCGGATGCTGCGATGGTCTGGGCAAGGTTGGCCACCACGGTGGTCTTTCCTTCACCCGGGAGCGCCGAGGTGACAACAATGATGCGGGGAGGCTCGTCAACGTCCATGAACTGGAGGTTGGTCCGCAGTTCACGGATGGCCTCTGCTACGGCGTAGTCCTGGTGGTTCTTGTTCTCAAGATCGTTGCCGCCGCGGGACAACACGAGGCGGTTGACGCCGTCGAAATTGTTGTGGAACGGAACGGTTCCAATGACGGCGACGCCGGTCTCGGCTTCGAGCTGCACTGCCGAACGGACGCGACGATCGAAGATGTTCCTCAGCAGTGCGTACCCGATGGCCAGCAGCAGGCCGGCAACCACGCCAATCATCAGCGCGAGCCTGGTGTTGGGGGATGTCGGGGTGGTGGGGAGCTGTGCAGCGTCCAGCGAGCGGAAACTGACGATGGACGTCTCACTGCTGTTGCCGCCCTTTTCAAGTTCGGCAACCTGCTTGCCGACGGCCCGGACCCAGGCCTCGGCCAGGTCGCGGGCACCCTCCGGGCTGCTGGCCTGCGCGGAGAATTTGAGGGTGGCGGTGTCTTGTGGGTTCTGGGCCGAAATACGGCTGATCAGTTGCTCAGGCGAGGTCCCTTGGAGCTTGAGGTCCTGGATGACGGTTTCTGCCACGGACCGTGATTTCGCGACGTCCAGGTAGGACTTCGCGCGGGATTTGGAGTAGCTCTCGCCGGCCATGGCCGTACCGAGATCTTTATTGACGCCCACCGAAATGATGCCGCTGGCATCGGCGCTGAAGACCTTGGTCTGCGTCAAAGTCCAGCCGAAAGCGACTATTCCACCCAACACGGTAATGGCAATCACTGAAATCCAGTGTGCCCGGAGGACCTTCCAATAGTCCGTGAGCTCCATGAAATTGGTCCCCCTGATGCTGTGTGGCGTCGACACGTCGACACAAAAAGAACGCAGTTCTTGCACTGCGCTGTAAGTATCGTAACGTGCTGACCTAAAGGGGAAACCCACCTCACGGTGGGATGGGGGGTTTATGACAAATGCAGGATACTGACTTTCTCCAAATGGGAGCGGTGTACTTCGCGCAGGATCAACAAGGTCTTCAGAGGCACGCGGAATGCGTGTTTGGTGAGCTGACCATTAGTTCACTTTCGGGGGATTTCACTGCCCAGGATGCCACCGGTTTTGATGACACCGTGGACATTTATTTCGTAGCGTCCGGCCTTATCCGGGACCCCGGCTCAGGGACTCACCTGCCGGGCGGAGAATCGGTTGTTGTTGTCCCTGGAGGCAGGGGCCTGCCGTCGCCATTCATCGGGGAAGCTGACGCGAAACGGATAAGGATCCAGAGAAGCGCAGCGGAGACTTTCGTCCCCCATGCACTGGACAGCGTGACCGTCACTCCCGTTCGCTCACGACTCGATGATGCTGCCGAAGCCTTCATCGGGGCCATTCTGAATCAGCCCGCCCGGCACGGTTCTGCGATTGAGCTGTACGCTACCGAGCAGATTCTGCTTGAACTGACGGGCAGCCTCCTGCTGGATCACTGTGGAGTTTCCTGGGATTCCACGTCCTTGACCTCAGTGCTCCGCGACCAGGCCATGGCGGTGATTTCCCAGCGCTGCGCTGACCGGGAACTGAACCCGGAAGCCGTGGCCAAGGCCGTCCAGTCGTCCTTGCGACGGGTGCAGGCCGCGTTCGCGGAGGTGGGAAATTCCATTGCCGCGGAGATCCGCAGGCAGCGAGGCAGGCTGGCGCGAACACTGCTCACAGATGCCCGCTATGACGTCCTCAGCATCCAGCAAATAGCCGAACAGACCGGATTTGGGACAACGGCTGCCCTGCGCAGGGCACTGGATGAGCTGTATGGCTGCGGGCCTCGGGATCTCAGGGAACGCCGGGGAGTCGATGCTTCCCAGTCATGAAGCTTCACGTTTGTGGCGGGGCCAGAGGACGTTCCGCGCAGACCTTGAACCGTTCAGCGACAAAACTTCCGGCGGGGGCCTGATCTGGACTTTCGGGCAAAAACGCGTGGGTAATGTCTATCCCTGATGGGGGAACTCGGCATGTGCTGGATTCCAACCGATGGTTTTCATTCCGAGTTGAGAGAAGAACAATGAGCGACGAAGTCACCGTTTCCAAGCCGCACTCCCGCCGCGCCGTAGTCAAGGGTGCCGCCTGGTCCGTGCCGGTTATTGCCGCCGCTGTTGCTGCCCCGGCTGCCGTAGCGTCCGTGAACACTCTGGACCTTGCCTTCACGGCTTCCTCTACTTCACTTCTTTCCCTCGCCCTGCTGGATGGCGGCGGAACGCTCACGGCCACGGCCCTGGTTACCGTTCCCACCACCCTTACCTTCACTAATGGTCCCGGAGCCGTGACGGAGACTGCAGCGGTCACCGTGACTGTCGCCCGCCCTGCAGGCATCAACATCAGCGTAGGCCGGGCCCGCGGCTTTGGCGTGTACTCCTTCGACGGCACCCTCACCACCGCCGGACAGCGCTCTGCCGTCTACCAGTCGGCCCCCATTATTGGACAGTACGGCTTCCCGGCTACAACGTGGACCAACAATGTTCCCGTCACGGTCGCCAGCAATGGCACACTGAACCTTCCCATCGTCTTCGGCCTTGCGGGTGTCAGCACTGGAATTGGTATCAGCGCTTTGGCAACATTCCCCGTCACAGTGACCGTGGTTATTGGTGGTCGTACCCTTACAGCCACGAGCAACATCTCTGTTCCTGTCGGTGCGGGCCTCCTTTAATCCCTTTCCGAAGAGCATTTCAGCTGAAAACGCGTCAGTCATACGGGCTGGCGCGTTTTCGTGCGTTCCGGTAATGCGGATTAGGGTATTTGAGGGCCTCCAACAGTAAACACTTTTCGGTTGGAACGGCCCGCTGATCTTAGGTGGAGGAAATGCAGACTGATGACATCCTGGTGAATGCGCTGGGCGGTTTAGTCAGGATTCGATTCGATTTTTCGGATCAACAGTTTGATGAAGCGCGGTGGGGAAAACTCCGAGGACCTTGGTCCGATGCAATGCCTGGAAATGACCCGACCCCAGCGGTTGAGGATATCGTCGCCGAGCTCCTCTGGGCTTTCCCGGACGACGACGGACTCCCAGGTTCCGTAGCGGAACTATCCACCCACACAACATTGGCAGCTATCGAGGCACAACGGGGCCGCCTGCTGATGCTGCACGCCGCCGGAATCGCCCACCCCTCTGGACAGGTGTTGGCGTTTATCGGTCCGTCCGGCAGGGGCAAGACCACCTTGGCGCGGAAGCTTGGTGCCAAGTATGGGTACGTCACCGATGAGACCGTTGGCATCGAGGCCGACGGCAGAGTGCATCCCTACCGAAAGCCCCTGTCCGTCATTCGGCCCGGCGAAGCGTACAAGGAGCAACTGGCTCCTTCTGGCCTGGGTCTTGGTGCGTTGCCGTCTGCGCCGCTGGCACTGGCCGGGCTGGTGCTGGTTTCCCGGCTCGATGGTTTTTCAGGGGCGGCCGCAATTGGCACCTTGGGGTTATGCGAAGCCCTGGTCGCGATCGTCCCGGAGATCAGCTATCTGGCCGACATGAACAAACCGCTCCAAACCATTGCATCGCACGTCGATCGCTGCGGCGCGATTCGACAGGTCACCTATGGCGAGGCATCAGAAGTCCTGCCCCTCGTCCCTCAGCTGCTGGCATGGGAGCAACCTGAGGCGTGGGAGGCCGTCCTGCCCACAGAGGAAACCGCCGGCGTGCGGAGTCCCCTGGCGCCGGAGTCATACCTACTTGCCCCTGTGCTGGATGCCGTGGAAGCCGGTGGCCTGACCGCCGTCCTGGACGGCAACAGAATGGTCCACGTTCTTGATGGAGTGGGGCCGCTGGTCTGGAGGTCCCTCTGCGAGGGCCGTAATTTTGCTTCGCTTGCGCAAGCGGTGGAGCGCCAGTTTGGTGCTCCCCCTGAACAGAAGCTCGAAGAAGCAGTGGTGGGGATTCTTTCAACTCTTGCGGATGCCGGGCTGCTCGTACGCGTCCCGGCCGCATAACCATGGGTCACGTGGGCGCGAAAGCTGCCGTCCGGCGTCGTCGATTGCTTCGTTCGCCGTGGAGCCATGCGCTGCTGGCCTTGATTCTGGTTGCCTTGGTCCAAGGCTTCCTGGTGAAGATCCATCACGTGCCCACTGGCTCCATGGAGCAAACCCTCAACGTGGGCGACCGTGTGCTGGTGAACCGGACTGCGTAGTTCGCTTCAGTGCCAGAACGCGGAGATGTGGTGGTCGTCCGCAAGCCGCCCAGCTGGGGGCCGGCGCCTGACCGCAGCTTCCTGCGCAGCAGCGTGGGCTGGTTTGGTGAGCTGACCGGCATAGGCCCTGGCAACACCGAGTACTTGGTCAAGCGGATCATCGGGGTGCCCGGTGACACCGTTGAATGCTGCGATGCCGAGGGCGCGGTCAAAGTTAACGGGGCCGCAATCAGTGAACCGTACGTCCACCAGGATTACCCGCTCCAGGCAGGATCCCTCGACTGCTCGACGGCGGTTGAGTCACCGCGATGCTTTGAGCCGATCATTCTCAGCGACGGGCAATATTTGCTGATGGGGGATCACCGGTCTGTCTCGGAAGATTCCGTCTCCGCATGCAGAAACCCGGCGGCCCTGGCCAACTGCGTTAAAACTGTTCAAAGGGGCGACATCACGGGGCGCGTCGATTGGCGTGTTTTCCCTTTCGACAAGTGGGGAGCGCTGGGATTCTGACCCTTCGTCTACGAAGGGCAGACTGAGAGGTGTCAGGCTTGCTGCAGCGCCTTGGAGACCGAGCGGTACCTCGCGTACAGCAACAGGCCTGTTACTGATTCCACGATGGTGAGTCCAAGGAACAGCACCGCCAGTGAATCGCTCCAGAGAATCAGGGCCACGCTGACTGCGAGATACAACAACGACGACACGATCCTGATCCAGAAAACCTGGCCCACCATCCCTGCGCGGCGCAGGAAGGTGAAGGGCAGGGTGCCCGGGATGCTGACCAGTTTCCAAAGGCACGCCAGTGACAGAGCCCCTAGTGTTACCACGCTCCAAGCAGAGCCGAACAGGGCCTGGAACACGCCAAGAACTTCCAGGACAAGAATCAGCGCAATGGCCAAGACACTGAGGGCGGACATGCCAAGGGTCAGACTTCTCGATTCCGCTCCGAGCAGCCGCGTGCGCATGTACCCCAAGATGGGCTGAAGCGCTCCGAGGACAGTGATGGTCGCCTTGAGGGCAACAGCTTCCTCATCCCGTTGTAGAAGGTACACCGTGGCGACGATGCCCAACGGGACCAGGGCCACCATGGCAGTTTCAAGAGTGATCCAGGCGGTTGGGGCCAAACGCGGGCGTCCCGAGGCCTTATAGGGGGTCTTCAGGGCCCGGATCACGATGGCGGCTGCCATGGATGCGCCCAAAACGGAGACCGCCCACGGTGAATTTTGTTGTGCGAGGACCAAGGCAGCGCCGGCGCCCAGGACCAGCGCGACAGCAGTCACGGCCTCCATTTTCCACCCAGCTGTATAGGCTGCATGCATCCTCCCTATCTGGAGGGCCACCATGGCGCACGGCAGGCCAAATGCCAAGACCGCAATGGAACTCGGGAAAATGACCATTGCAAGTGTTCCCGCAGCGCCCAAAGCCGTAGCCCAGGCCGGAATGTACGTCTTGTCGACCAAGCGGGAATCGGCCATTCGTGGCTCAAGCAAGCCTGCGGCAATTACACCGGCGCAAAAGGATCCGATGCTCAGGATGAGGGCTACATGAGCCTGGCCTTCAAGCGCGAAAAGCCGGGCTGCAACGGCCTGGAAAGCTGCTGGGACGATAGCCGTGACAGCTCCTGAGGCCACCATGATCAGCGATTGGAGTACGCTGCTCCGGGTGACCGTAGCAGTGGTCATGCTTTGACGCCCAGAACTGCGTTCTGGAGGCTCGCACCCAGCGCACTGTAGGCCTCGTCCGTGCTTGCGGCGGCACGGTTCACTGCGGCATCGTATTCTTCGCGGGCCTTCTCATTGTTCAGCAGACGGTCGATCTGGGCGTGAACCGTCTCCGGATCAAAACTGAATGCGTTGTGGACGTACTCTTTGAGGCCCAGATCCTCGAACGCAGCAAACCCTTTTCGCTCGTAGGACAGATGAATAACGTAATGGCCCGCCTGCAAGGCCATGAGGGCAGCGTGCAACCGCACGGCTACCACCACCCGTTTGGCGGAAGCACCATTCAGGAAGTCCCCGCGGCTGAGAATATGCCGCGGGTTGAGGCTCTGCATGGGGGTGAGATCCTGGTTTCCACCTGTTTGACTCTGCACATAACCGTCGAATGACCCCACCAGGCCCGCCAGTTCGATGATGGGGGCGGGGAGGCCGCCGCGAAGGTTTCGTACCGAGTACACAGGAGTGGAATCCACCGGCTGTGTGGTCCTGGCCGGAACACGGAGGACTGCCATGTCGGGCACGCGTTGCACGACAGACGGGAGTCCAAGCTCCTGGACCGTGCGGTCATCGCGGGCCCAGACCTGGCTGAGCCGCTCCAGGTGCCGCCTGAACCAAGGTGCGCTGCCCAGCCGCAAGGGACCGATGCTCTGGGGAAGATAGACTACCCTTGCTCCGTGCCGGCTGGCCGCGCGCAACTGGACACCATGGACCAACAGCGCTTTGGCCAACTCAACGCAGTTTCCACCACGCAGGTACCCACCGCCAACGCCCACAATAAGGTCGAAGCTGCCAAGAGACCGCAGGGTCGTCAGGTAATCACGGTCATAGCCGCGAAGTGAAGGCTTGCTTCGGCGCAGTGAGACACCAGGGAGATCAAAACTCCCGGGATCGGAGGCGCACAGTGTGAGATCGATGGACTCGGCAGGGAAGGTCGCCGTGATGAGTTCGATTGCTTCGGTGACCAACATGCCATCGCCGATGTTGTCGGCACTGTAGCCATGGAGAATGAGCACTTTCATCGCTGCAACACCCGCTCGTATACCTCGGTATGCGCGTCCACACTGGCATCCCAACTAAAGCGCTTTGCCCAGGCGAGGCCGGCATCCCGTGCATGCTCGGTTGCCGGGGAACTGCCAAGAGCCCCTGCAATGCCACGGGCGATTGAGTCGGCATCGGTGTCATCGAACAAGAGAGCCGGACCTGCCACTTCCTTGAGGGAGCCCCGGTCTGAACAGATGACGGGGGTTCCGGAGGCCAAGGCTTCGAGGACGGGAAAACCGAAGCCCTCGTAGAGGCTGGGGAACGCGAAAAGGGCTGCATGCTGCATGAGCGCTACACGCTCGTCGTCATCAACGAAACCCAGATGTTCGATTCCGGCAGACTCGATCGCTGTCATGGTCTCAGCGGCGTTCCACGCGGGCTTTCCCGCGATCACCAGTTTTACGCCCAGATCCTTGAGCGGGGGGAGTGAGAACGCCCGTACAAGTTCAATCAAGTTTTTCCGGGGTTCGATGTTTCCGAGGTAAAGCACGTAGGGCGTGGATCGAAGGTGCTGAAGCCGTTCGCTGAGAGCCCGTGGCTGAGCGAAGTATTCAGTGTCGATGCCGTGGGGAATCGTGGTGATGAGGGCAGGGTCTAGGCCGAACACCTCGGAAACATCGTCTGCACTGGACTTGGAGACAGTGATGACCGCGTCCGTTGAGCGGATGGCCCGCTGGACACGGGTTCGCCAGATCTTCTCCTGACGGGCCGACCTCGCCGTCGTAATCCAGCGGCTCGCAACACCGTGGACGGTCACCACAGAGGGAGCGCGGGTGGGCAACAACGGGCCGGTGTCAGCGCTGTAGTGCAGCACAAAGCCAGGTTTCGCGGGCACCGTAAGACCCTGCCATGTCTCCATGAGGGCGGTGAGCGCCGCACGCTTCGACGAGCCAAGTTGGCTGATCTCGATGCCTCTCAGCTCGAGGCCTTTGGCGATCTCCCGTGCATAGGTGGTGTTTCCGCCAACGTGGCGGGAGAGAATCCGGGAGGGGAACGACACTTGCTTGAGTCGGTTCAACGATCAGGCCCTTTCAGGTCATAGAGGTCACGAAGAGCAGTGTGCAGAGTCGAACGATTCATGCGGGCCAGCAAGGTGCGGTTCGCCGCCAGAGCAAGGTCCTTTGTCCCGGCGTCATTGAGGATGGCGGCCACAAGACCGGCCACTCCGCCGGGGTCATCGGCTTGCAGCAGACCGGAGTCTTCGAGTGCGTTGATGCTGCGGGCAGCAATGGGAACGCCCTGGGCAGCGGCGTCGAGAACGCTAAGCGGAAAGCCTTCATACGCGGCGGAATGAACATAGACGGTGCTGGAAGCGAGGGCTTCAGCCACTCCCGGGTTCTCGAGCCAGCCCGTCACCTCGATCCCGGCCTGTTCAAGGCCTTTTCGCAGTTCCGGATCGCCGTCCCCAATCCACTGAAAGCGCACGGATGGAACCTGGTCCCGCAAAGCAGCGGCAACATCGATGTAGAAGGCAGGGTCCTTCTGCCGGGCAATTCTTCCCACCATGGAGATCATCGGTGTGGCCTGGCTGGTAAGCGGTCCATGGTCGTCTGAGCGGGAGGCGACAGTGGGCAGGTTCGGGATGGCGACGCACATGGCTGCCGGGCTGAGCGCACGCACCAGCTTCTCTTCATGGGAAGACAGCGTCCCGAATTTCCAGGTCCTTTTGGCCAGGTATCTCTCGGCGCCTCGATAGAGTGCCCGTTTCACTGGGGAAGTGTGTGGGTCGTCGTGCTTGAAGCAATGAGGTTCGTAGACCACTGGTGCCGTGATGCGCCGCGCACGGGTGTAAAGACCGGAGAAGCTGGAGTGGGCGTGGACAACCTCTGGCATCAGAAGTTCGACGGTGGTACCAACCGTGGCAATGCGTTTGAAGAGTCCTGTCCCCAAATCGTGGTGCTCAACGGCCAAACCCTGCCACACGGGTGCGGGCTGCCCTTTTTGGAAAGGCGACAAAACCAGGTGGGTGAACTCTTCGGGGCTGTTTTCAATGTAGCTTCGGACAGCTTTTGGTACCCCGCCCTCGATACGGTCCACAACATGGAGAATCCGGCTGGAATCAGCGTCTACCAAGTGGCACCTGCTTGCGTGAACAGCGAGTCGATTTGTTCATTGAGAGGCCGGTCATAAAGCCCACGCCAATATTCCACCATTGCCACGCTCCCCCATTCATCGGCGCATCAGATGTACACTCCCGGCTCGTGGCAGTGCCTCACCTTAAAGTTGATTTGAGGGAGGTAGCAACAACGGAGCCTGTCAGGTGTTCGACCAAAGTCAAGGATAACCGATCCTTGGGTATATCCGGCTTTGTGCGGATTGTTTACCGTAAGCGGCCTGATTAATCTGTCGGTTTGAATTGCGGTAGATTTATCAGAACGGAAAATTACAGATGCGTGCGGGAATCTCGAGCTGTTCCACGCCGTTCACACGGGTCCTAGGGGAGGGCGGCGAATGACGAGCTGGGTTGCAATCGCATATGGCGCACTGGACCTCCGTGGCTGGCACGAAAACCAGACGGACGTCGAACTGATGCTCTTGGCAACCCTGCCGTCGGAACCCATAGGGCTGGCCGGCATGCCAGCCGTCCTCTGGCGGAAGCTCATGCATGGTCCAGTGCCGGACGCCGACCTCGATGAGGCCGAGCAGTCCCTGGTCCGCGAGTTTGCGGCGGCGGGCATCGCTTCCGATGACCTTTCACATCCGGCACGGATACTCGAACTCAGGGTGCCGTGGATGTCCTCGCCGGTCCATGAGATGGTCTATGCCTTGGTTGCCAGCGTGGCCCGTGACCACGGAGTTGACGCTATATCCATTAAGGGTCCAATGCTCCACCGCCAGGGTCTGCGGGAGAGGGAGCACTCCGGTGATGTGGATGTTTGGGCTGATCCAACACATCTTGAGGTCCTTTGCGCCGCACTCGAAGCATGGGGATGGAACGGAAGGACTGACCAATGGTCCGGCCTCTCCTTCAACCATTCGGTGGCCCTTGAACCTGGTTCGTGGGGCTGTGAGCTGGACGTGCATCGCCACATTCCCGGATGCGCGGATGAAGACTCAGCCGTTTTCGCCAAGGTGATGGAAAGCTCTCAAGCCACCCTGTTCGCTGGGGTACCGATGCTGACGCCCGACCTCCCGGCACACGCAGTCATCTTCGCCCTCCATGATCTCCGACCGGAAGCAAGGCATGGGAAAACAGCGGTGGGGGCCGAGGAGCATGCTGAAAAGCTGAGGCTGGGGGGAGAAAAAGTGCTGCATTTCGCCAACAGCGTGAAAGCTTCAGCCGTCCTCGAGTCCGCCCTTCGGCTCGCCTTCCCGACGGCCAAACTTCGGGTTGATCATGACGTACCCCTGAATTGGAAGTGGCGGGAAAGCAAAGGATGGTGGCGGGCCTATTGGATGATTTTCAGGTCGCTTCCGGCCGAAGAACGCCTGCTTTTCATCAGGCGGGCGGTGTGGCCCCAAGCCGAGGTATTGGCAGCTTCCGACGGCCGGGCGGGCCGTTCCGCGCCAAGTCTCATCGGCGCCAGGTTCCGACGGATTGCGAAGCTCTTCCGCTGGTAGGAGGGGCTTGGAACAAGTGAAATTTGCTGGAATGCAGTGCAGATGATCGGTCGTGGGGGCCGAAGAAATTCAGGGGCGATTGTATGCGGAATCAGATCAGTCACGGTGTGGGAGCTTTGAGCATGGACACCAAGGCTCAGGGCATGGACGCCCCACCGCAAGAGCCTCCCGGGCTTCCGGGCGCCAAACCTGAGACTCTCGGGAAGATTCTGACCACGGGGCCGTGGTTCCAGCGCTTGATGTTGCTCAGCGTGATCTTCATGCCGTTCCAGTATGCGCTGACTGTCCCGGTGGGTTTCCCGCTCAAGATCAGTGAAATTCTCGGGATCATGGGCGTCGCCATGTATGTGCTCGGCCGGAGATCCACGAGGAGAAAACGAGACCTCGCCGGTGTGGCAGTGGTCGCCCTTGCCATCGCGACCGTCTTCTCTGCCTTGGTCAACCTCACCCCGGGCAGTGGTGGCCTCAGATCGGTTGGCTACGACAGGGGCTACGAAACCGATCTCCTGCTGTACAGCGGATACGCTCTCCTGGCGCTGTGTTACTGGGCTGTCCTCCGGCGTGTGGATCGACAAATGACCGTGCAGGCAATCGTCGCATCGATCTGGCTCTGCGGGGCGGCAGTCCTGATGCAGTGGGCCTCCGCTCTGTCTGGAAACACCCAAGTGATCGGCATCCTTGGCTTCCGGACGTTGGGCGTCGATGACACAGTGGAGACCCTTCGTTCAGGACCCTTTCTTGAAGGGCAACATCTGGGCTTCTACGCCGGGGCTGCAATTCTGGTGGCCCTGTACAACAAAAGCTACCTGGCTGCGATTGTAGCGGCCCTGTCGATTCTGTACTCACAATCGACCACAGCGTATGCAGGCCTTGCTATCGGAATTGCGATGATAGTCATCCTCAAATTTTCCAAGGTGGTGGTTCCGTTGATCGCAGCGGCATTAGTTGGGGTTTTGGCACTGCTTTTTTCGGACACCTTGAGGACCACCCTCGGCAGGCAACTGGCAAAGATTGGTTTTACCGAGTTCGCTCCCGACTACCAATACGCCACGACATCATTGAACCTGCGTGGAGTAAAGTCTCAGATTTCCTTTGACATGAGTTCGGACAATCCCATTTTTGGGGTAGGACCTGGACGCTATGGTGCATATTTTGATCAATACGTCAGTGGCCGACAGTTGCCTTGGATTTACTCCACAGACCAGACGCGTCCCATTGCGGAAAATGCCTACGCCCACGTGGCAGCTGAACTTGGCTACGTCGCTCTCATCGCCTTTGGACTCCTGGTTGTTGTCCTTATGTGCCGGAACTTCAGGAGTGCATCCTTGCTGGGCATGCTGGCTGTCTTCACAGCCCTTGGTGTTTCCACACAGTCGTCATGGACGTTCCTGCCGATCTGGACCTTCTTCGCCCTACTGGCAGCTGACGATGTCGAGTCGAAGCAGTCGTTGAGGGAACCACCGGGTCAGTAGGCGCCGTCTTTCCCGACCACGGCCTTGGCAGTCCGGAAGAGGATTACGATGTCCTGGGCCAACGACCAGTTTTCCACGTAGTAGAGATCCAGCCGGATCGACTCTTCCAGTGAAAGATCGTTGCGACCGCTTACCTGCCACAGCCCGGTCATGCCCGGCTTGACCAACAGGCGCCTGACGGAGGCGAAGTCATACATCTCCACTTCGCGGGCCACCTGCGGCCGGGGTCCAACAAGGCTCATGGTGCCGTTGAGGACGTTGAGGAGTTGTGGCAGCTCATCGATGGAGTAACGCCGGATCCACGCGCCCAAACGAGTGACCCGGGGATCGTCCTTCATCTTGAAGAAGATGACGCTGTCCTGGCTCTGGGCTTGGAAAGCCTCCAGCAGGGTTTCAGCATTGTTACGCATCGAGCGGAACTTAATCATTTTGAATGACTGGCCACCTTTGCCGATCCGCTCTTGGAAGAAGAAAGCAGATCCGGGGCTGTCCAGCTTGACCAGGACGGCTATCACCAGCATCGGTACGGACAGCATCAGAAGCAACATCGAGGAAAGGCAGACGTCCAGGGCACGTTTGGCGAACGCCTTCACGCCACTAAGTTTCGGCGTCGTGACATGAATCAGGGGAAGTCCCGCGACCGGCTGCATGTGGATTCTGGGACCAGAGATGTCCGTGAGTGCAGGGGCTACGATCATGCCGATGTCACGGGCGGAGAGTGCCCACCCCAGCTGGCGCAGGAAGGCTGGGTCCAAGTGCGCCCCTCCGCAGACGGCCACAGTATCTGCTCCGGACTCGCCGATGGAGTCGAGGACCTTGTCCACGCTGGGAGAGGCGCCAAGAACGGGCAAGTTGGTTATAGTCGTCGACGCTGAATCGGTGAGTAAGGCTGCAACCGGTTTGTAGCCGGACACTATGTGCTGATTCAGCTTGTCCGACAAGTGGTTGACGTTGTTCGGGGCGCCAATCAGAAGCACCCTGTGAAGGTTCCGTCCCTTGAGCCTGCTCCGATGCAGCGTCCGCCGTTGGGTCAACCTGACGGCCAGGAGCAGAGCGACGCCCAGCGGGAGGGCTACCGATACATATCCACGTGCCGTCTGGAGTTGGAAGACGTAGGAGACAACTGCCAGACACCCGAAGAGCCACAGTGATGATACGGCGACCCGCTTGTACTCGTCAGTTCCGGTGCCAAGAACTTTGCGGTCTCGCGTGCCGCCGAACTCCAGTGCTGCTGTCCAGGTGAGGATGAGGACAACAGAGAGTGTTGAGTAAGAGAGTTCCGTGTCTCCGCCGGCAACTGTCACATCTTCGGTACCGAACCGCAGCAGATGGGCTCCACCCACAGCTATGACAACGCAGGCAAGATCAAGAAATCTCATCTTGATGCTCTGGGCGCGCAACCACGTAGAACCTGCAGCGAAAGCGACGTCGCGGGAGGCAGATACAAAGGTAGTCATGGCGGTCAGCTCAGGAACTGCAGAGTGGCAGCGCGAAGTTGCCTTGAGGTTATCCGTGATGCCTCGTACCCCAACACAATAGTTTTACTCACGAACCAGCCCCCATAGCCATGCCCCCAACGCCCCAACGGGCGTAAAAATATGAAAGCGCCGTAACACCAGACGATGTGACTTGACGTTTCAAGGTAATCGTAAAGGGACTTTAGATGCATCTCAAATTAGGGCAGATGATCAATGTGTGATTTTCATCAAAGCAGGGATTGCAAGGCTGCTGGGAAGATCTATTGTGTGCAAACTTTAATACTAATTGCGCATTCCAAGGCTGCTGATAAAGTCCATTTTGCGCAATTGATGGTACTTTCTGTGCTGATCGCGGTGAACTTCGGCTGCTCAGTTGCCCTTTTGGAGGCCGTGCGCCGTCACGTACTCGCCCAGCTGGTCCTTCGACAAGGCTGTTCCGATGTCAGAGATTGCCGTGGTGTCCGCTACGACAATGGACTGACCGTCGGCAGAGGTTCCCGTTCCCAGCGTCGGGAGGGTGAACATTACGGTGTCGGAGGCCCGGATATCCTTCATTCCCAAGGCAAGGCTTCCGATCGCGGCCGCATCCAGGCTCTTGTCCACGCTGATGAAGGGTGACACTGAGGAGACCATGTTGTTGATCGTGATCGGGTTGGTCAGGGTCTCCTTGGCAATGGTCTTGCTGATGATCGCTTTAAGGTAGGCCTGCTGATTGCGCACCCGCTGGTAGTCCCCGTCGCTGAAGGATTTGCGTTCGCGGACAAAGGCGAGTGCTTCGTCGCCATTGAAGGTCTGCTTGCCAGCTGCGTAGACGTGCCCCTTCATGGGGCCGGAGTTGGGCGAGAAGGGAATCTTGACGTCGATTTCCACTCCACCGAGGGCGTCTGTAAGTCCCTTGAAGCCTTCGAAGTCCACCATTGCCACGTGGTCGATGCGTTGTTGGAAGAGAGATTCCACCGTCTGAACCATCAGTGGGACGCCGCCATAGGCCAGGGCTGCGTTGATTTTGGACTCACCTTTCCCTGGGATATCAACCCAGAGATCCCGCATCAGGGACACGGCGTAGACGTTCTTTCGATCAGCAGGGATGTGCACCAGCATCAAGGTGTCAGCGCGTTGATCCGTGGAAGCATCGGTTTCCACATCCACCTCGGATGACCCCCGGGTGTCGCTGCCCATCACCAGGATGTTCATCGCAGCTGTGCCGTTGACGGGTTCGGACTTCTGGGGTCTGGTGGACTCGTCCGGGAATGCAACGTCGATCTTGGTAGTCCCGGAGTTGAAGGTCTGTGCCAGATTGAATATGTAGGCGCCGGCAACCAGGCCAACCACAAGTACCGCGGCGGCGAAACCGAGCAATACGTTACGTGCAGTTTTCTTGCCACTTTTCCGACGTCCGGAAGGGGACACTTCAGGTGAATTGTCAGTTTCTGTTGGGAGTGTCATGTGTTCCTCGGTGTCGGCATCAGCAACGTTGATTCTATCAAGCAGAAAACAAGCGGCTTGAGCTGAAAAGTCTGGCACAGTCAAACCCACTGCCAGCTCTCATTCAAATGCAGTATTGAACGAGCATAATGCGATCGGGCCCCGGTCAAGAGAAATTCGGCCGGGGCCCCGTCGAGGAAGATTCAGTCTGCTCAGCCCTCCGGAGTCAGCGCCTTTGAATACAGCACCGCACCATTTGTGTTACGGAGGCTCACGGTGAACAGGCCGTCTGCGGCCAAGTCCACATGCCCGAAGTACTGGTTCTCACCATCGCGCGGTGACTCGCCCGGGAAGCGCCCGGCCTTGGCGAACAGAACCTCTGGCCCGAACGTCCCATCCATCTCGCTGGGACCGAACGAACCGGCGTTGATCGGCCCGGCCACGAACTCCCAGAAGGGGTCGAAGTCCGTGAAGGAGGCCCGCTCGGGGGAGTAGTGATGCGCCGCGCAGTAGTGCACGTCGGCGGTCAGCCACACGGTGTTCTTCACGCCGTATTTCTTGAAGGCCGAAAGTACGCCCGCGATCTCGAGCTCGCGGCCCAGGGGAGCGCCGTGATCCCGGTTGGCCAGGCTCTCCTGGTTGACGGCGCCGTCGGGAACGATGATGCCCAGTGGCAGGTCTGCGGCGATCACTTTCCAGGTCGCCTTCGATTTTCGGACTTCTTTGATCAGCCAATCCACTTGCTCCTGGCCCAGGATGTTGGTGGCGTAGGGTTCCTTGCCGTCGGTGTTGGGCGATTTGAAGGTCCGCATGTCCAGGCAGAAGATGTCCAGTTGCGGACCGCGGGAAATCTTCCTGTAGATGCGCGCCGGTTGGTACTGCCCGGCGTCGACCTTTCCCGGGCGCCAGAGCGCCGCGGCGTCGGCGATCGGCATGTTTTCCTGCCACGCCTGGCGGCCCCGGGCGGCGAGGACGTTGACGTTCCGTTCGGTGTAGCGGGGGTCGTCCAGGATTTCGCCGGGGTACCAGTTGTTGGTGGTCTCGTGGTCGTCCCATTGCGCGATCACGGGGACGTCGGCGAACATGGCGCGCATGTTGGCGTCCAGGGAGTTGTACCGGTGGCGGCCGCGGTATTCCTTGAGGGTCTCGGCCACTTTGGCGACTTCCTCGGTGACGATGTTCCTCCACACCTGGCCGTCCTTTTCCGTGACGGTGGCGGCGATGGGTCCATCGGCGTAGATGGTGTCCCCGGAGTGGATGAAGAAGTCCGGGCGGGTGGCATGCATGGACTTGTAGCCGCGCATCCCGCCGAGGTCCTCGTTGATGCCCCAGCCTTGGCCGGCGGTATCGCCTGTCCAGACAAAGGACTGCGAGGACGACGACGGCCTGCCGCCTCCGCGCGCGACTTCAGTACCGTCGTCGTGCTTTCCGGGTGCTGTGCTGAAGGTGCCGTGAACTGCTTCGCCAAGACCGTTCTCGTCCTCGAAGTTCAACTCCAGCGCGAACCGGGTGCCGGCCGGGAGCCCTGTGGCGTGGATTTTAGCCGTGAAGTCGCTGGCCTCGGTGGCGAGGGGCCCGCGGATGGTGCGGCTGAAACCGTAGCGGCCGCGCAGGATTTCGCCGGAGTTGTCCACTGCCTGCAACAGGGCGGTGATCCGGCCGGGTCCGGAAGCGCGGGACCAGAGGACGGCGGAGTCGGTGGTGACGTCGCCCGTTGCAATGCCGGTGGGGAGCGTCAGTCGTTTGCGGACCAGCGGCACGGCGGACGGTGCCGCTGCTCCAGGGGCGGCGGAGGCGGGAGCTGCGCTGGTGGCAAAGCCGGTCAGGGCCAGGCCGGCGAGGGACGTTGTGACGAGGGTGCGGCGTGTGAGGTCAGTCATGCAGTCCACTCTTGTCAGCGCCCGTGAACGGAAGATGAGGTGGAGGTAAAGGAACCCGGACCTTGACTGAAAACGCCCGCTCCGCATATTCTGAACGAACGGTCGGTAATTTATTAGGAGCAACCATGGCATCGCAGAATCTGCAGTCAGTGCCCGCTGAGCTGTCCCCGGAAGAGCAGGAGCGGGAGGCAGCCGGACAGGCGTATTTTGATCGCATCATTTCGGAGGACTCGCGCATCGAACCGCGCGACTGGATGCCGGCGGCTTACCGCAAGACTTTGCTGCGCCAGATCTCGCAGCACGCACACTCGGAAATCATCGGCATGCAGCCCGAAGCCAACTGGATCACCAGGGCACCGAGCTTGAAGCGCAAGTCCATCCTCATGGCCAAGGTCCAGGACGAGGCCGGCCACGGCCTGTACCTGTACTCGGCCGCCGAGACCCTGGGCCAGTCCCGGGACCAGATGATGGAAGACCTGATTGCCGGCAAGGCCCGGTACTCATCCATCTTTAACTACCCCACGATTTCCTGGGCAGACATGGGAGCCATTGGCTGGCTTGTTGATGGTGCTGCCATCTGCAACCAGGTGCCCCTGTGCCGTGCCTCGTACGGTCCTTATGGTCGCGCAATGGTGCGCATCTGCAAGGAAGAATCGTTCCACCAGCGCCAGGGTTTCGAGATCCTGCTGGAACTCGCCAACGGCACGCCTGCGCAGAAGCAGATGGCCCAGGACGCAGTGAACCGCTGGTATGCACCGTCGCTGATGATGTTCGGCCCGCCGGATGACGATTCACCCAACTCCAAGCAGTCCATGGCCTGGAACATCAAGCGCTTCAGCAATGACGAGTTGCGCAGCCGGTTCGTCGGCATGATGGTGGAGCAGGTCCGGGTCCTCGGCCTGACTCTTCCTGACAAGGACGTCCGTTTCAACGAAGAAACCAAGAAGTGGGAGCACGGACCCCTGGACTGGAATGAGTTCAAGGAAGTCCTGGCCGGCCGCGGTCCCTGCAACTCGCAGCGCGTCGAGCGCCGCCGTGAGGCACACGAAAATGGTGCCTGGGTTCGCGAAGCCGCAGTGGCCTATGCCCGCAAGCAAGCACAGAAGGAAAACGCAGCATGAGCCCCCACGGTAACCCGGAAGCACCGGCCAGCGCAGCCAGCCAGATCAACCGCGAAGCCCCCAAGGTTGCGGCAACCACTGAGGAGCACCAGGAATCACCGTGGTCCTTGTGGGAAGTTTTTGTGCGCTCCAGCCGCGGCCTGTCCCACGTGCATGCCGGATCCTTGCACGCCCCGGATGCGGCCATGGCCCTTCGGAACGCCCGCGATCTCTACACGCGGCGCAACGAAGGCGTCTCCATCTGGGTTGTTCCGGCCGAGGCGATTTCCTCCAGCGACCCTGACTCCAAGGGCTCGTTCTTCGAGTCCCCGCAGGGCAAGGATTACCGCCACGCAACGTATTACACCAAGAGCGAAGGCGTGAAGCACCTGTGACTACCAAAGATACTGACTTCGCCATCGAAGGCCACGGCGACATTTCCGTCGGCGTCCATGGAGCCGGCGCTTTCGGCGACGGATCGGCCAGTGCCACCCGCATCACGCCGGGCAATGCACTGCGACCGGAGGACATCGCGCTCGAAATCAGCCGGGGGCAGGTCAAGCCCACCGAGGATGTTGCAGAGTTCGCCCTGCGCATCGGTGACGACGGCCTGATCCTCGCCCAGCGTCTGGGCCACTGGATTTCCCGTGCCCCTGAGCTCGAGGAAGACATTGCACTGGGCAACATTGCGCTGGACCAGTTGGGCCACGCACGCTCGTTCCTGACCTACGCCGGCGCCGCGTGGGGCAAGTCCGAGGATGACCTGGCGTACTTCCGCCGCGAGCACGAGTTCCGTTCCGCGCACCTGTTCGAGCAGCCCAACGGTGACTTCGCGGCCACCATCGCCCGGCAGTTCATTGTGAGTTACTACCAGTACGAGCTCTACACCAAGCTCATGGAATCCACGGACGCCACCCTCGCTGCCATTTCCGCGAAGGCCGTGAAGGAAGTGGATTACCACCGAGACCACAGCGCGCAGTGGGTGCTTCGCCTGGCTGGCGGCACGGACGAGTCCCGCGAACGCATCATCCAGGGCTTCAAGCTTGTGTGGCCCTACGTGGACGAGCTCTTCGAGGACGATGAGCTGACCACCCGACTGGCGGAGGCCGGCGTGGCCGTTCAGCCCTCCACCCTCCGTGCTGGGTTCGATCGCCTCACCGGCGACATCATGGCAGAAGCGGAGCTGGAAATCCCCGGGGTCCCGCAGTCCCTCGGTGGCGGTCGCCGCGGCAAGCACTCCGAGTTCCTTGGCTACATTCTGGCGGAAATGCAGGTCCTGGCCCGCGAACACCCGGGCGCGAGCTGGTGACCACCATGACTACCCTGTCACGGACTGAAGAGCAGCGGGCCTGGGACATCGCGTCCACGGTCTGCGATCCGGAGATCCCCGTCCTTACCATCGAGGACTTGGGGATCCTGCGCGGCGTGCGGGTCACTCCTGCCGACGGATCCGCCTCAACCCAGGCAACAGACCAGCACGACGACGGCACGTCGAGGACCGCCGTCGAGGTCACCATCACGCCCACGTACTCGGGCTGCCCGGCGATGGACGCCATTGGTGACGACCTGCGGACAGCCTTCCAGAAGGAGGGCTACGCGAGCGTGCGCATCAACCTGGTGTTGTCTCCGGCATGGACCACTGACTGGATGACGGATTCCGGCAAGGCCAAGCTGGAGGAATACGGGATTGCCCCGCCCAGCGGCATGGCTGCTGCCGGTGGCCACTCCGGTCCTGTCCGCTTGAGCCTGGCCGTGAAGTGCCCGCAGTGTTCGTCGTTGAACACCAAGGAACTCACCCGCTTTGGTTCCACGTCCTGCAAGGCATTGTTCGTCTGCCAGGACTGCAAGGAACCGTTCGACTACTTCAAAGTCCTCTAAGGAATTCCATGACCACCGAAACCCAGACAGCCAGCCGCCGTCGTGCGTCTTTCCATAACCTGACCGTCTCGGAAGTCCGCCGCCTCACGGACGATGCCATTGAGGTCTCGTTCGGTGTTCCTGCCGAGCTGGCCGGGCAGTACGACTACCTTCCCGGTCAGTACGTGGCTTTGCGCACCTCGCTGCCCGATGAGAACGGTGAGCCGCACGAGGTTCGCCGCAGTTACTCGATTTGCGCAGAGCCGCGCAGCTTCGAGGACGGCAGCAGCGAGATCCGGGTTGCCATCAAGAAGGACCTGGGCGGCCTCTTCTCCACATGGGCTAATGCCGAGCTGAAGGCCGGCGACGTCCTGGACGTGATGAGCCCGCAGGGTGCGTTCATTTCGCGGCACGGCAAGGACGGCTCGGCCGTCCAGCACAACGTCATGAACTCCATGAACCATCCGGAGGAGCTGGCGGGGGAGCCGGGCAACTTCGTGGCGATCGCCGCTGGTTCCGGCATTACCCCGGTCATCGCGATTGCGCGCACGCTGCTGGCGGCCAATCCGGAAACCACGTTTGACCTGGTCTACGCCAACAAAGCTGCCATGGATGTCATGTTCCTTGAAGAGCTGGCTGACCTGAAGGACAAGTACCCTTCGCGCCTGGCCCTGCATCACGTATTGTCCCGCGAGCAGCGGATCGCGCCGCTGATGACCGGGCGTATTGATTCCGAGAAGCTGCAGGCGCTGCTCAGCAGTGCCATCCGTGCCGAGGATGTGGACGAGTGGTTCCTGTGTGGCCCGTTCGAACTGGTCCAGCTGTGCCGCGACACTCTGGCTGCCCGTGGCGTTGAGCCTGAGCACGTTCGCTTCGAGCTGTTCACCACTGGACGTCCGGACCGCCCCGAGGGCAACGCCGGCCGCCCGGTTGTGGAGGACGAGTCGCAGGATACGTACAAGATCACCTTCACCCTGGATGGCCTGACCGGCGACGTCGCCAGTCCCACCCATGCCCGCGAATCCATCCTCAACGCCGCTTTGCGTGTCCGCCCGGACGTTCCGTTCGCGTGCGCCGGTGGCGTCTGTGGCACCTGCCGCGCCAAGTTGATCACCGGTACGGTGACCATGGATGAGAACTACGCCCTTGAACAGGACGAGCTGGATAAGGGCTACGTCCTCACCTGCCAGTCCCACCCCACCAGCGAAGAAGTTACCGTCGACTTCGACGTCTAAGGAGTCCCATGATCGAGCTCTCCATTGCCAACGGCATTGCCGAGATTGTCCTCAATGCCCCCGAAAAGCTGAACTCGCTCAACGAGGACGCGCTGGCCGTACTGGATAAAGCGTACGACGACGCCGCTGCCGCTGCCTCACGTGGTGAGGTGCGGGCGCTGCTCCTTCGCGGCGAGGGTCGCGCCTTTTGCGCCGGCCGTGACATTGCTGCCGTTACTCCCGAAACCGATGACGCCCAGGCTTACCTTGGCGGCCTCGTGGAGCCGCTGTTGAAGAAGATGGCGGCCTTCCCGGCACCCACGTTTGCCGCCGCCCATGGTGCTTGCCTGGGCGTCGGGTTGGGGCTGTTGTTGGCCACCGACGTTGTGTACGTGGCGGAGAACGCCAAGTTCGGCTCACCCTTTGCCAAGCTGGGGGCCACGTTGGACTCGGGTGGGCACTGGTACTTCACCGAGCGCTTGGGCATGCACCGCACGCTGGACCTGATCTACACGGCCGATCTCATCTCCGGGGCCGAAGCCGTGGCACAGGGGATGTTCAGCCGGGCGATGCCGGCCGATGTTTTGCTGGACGAGACCCGGGAAATCGTGTCGCGCGTGGCCGTTGGCGCCACTGAAGCCTTCAATGCGTCCAAGGAACTCGTGGCCCACATCCGCGATCAGCGCTTGGGCCTTTGGGCTTCCATGACCGAGGAAAACGCCGAGCAGGCACGGCTGTGCAAGACCGACGACTACGCCGAGGGCTTCCGGGCGTTCCAAGAGAAGCGGGCGCCGGTTTTCAAGGGGTAGCCGCAGGTTCCTCCAAGGTAGTTGGGCCTAGCATTGGTCACATGATGGCTTCCCAACAAGTGCGCTCAGCGGCCGTGGTGATTAATGCGGCATCACGTCGCGGGGCCGCAGCGAGCCAACTGGCCGTGGACGCAATGAAGAAGTCAGGCGTGCCGGTCCGTTCCGTTCATCCGGTGACGTCGGGCGAGGGATTGTTCCAGGCCCTGCGCCAAGTGATGTCAGAAGGACATGACCTGGTGGTTGTGGGTGGTGGTGACGGCACTGTGACCTCTGCCGCCGGACTCCTTGCCGGGACTGACGTCGTACTCGGCGTCCTTCCGTTGGGTACCGCCAATGATCTGGCCCGAACACTTGAGATACCGAGCGGGCTCGCTGAGGCCTGCGCCGTTATCGCGGACGGGAAGGTGGTGGACATCGACCTTGGACGGGCCAATGGTGAGCCATTCCTCAACGTGGCGTCCGTGGGGCTTTCGGTAGGTGTCACGGAGGCTCTTAGTCCTCGCCTGAAGCGGCACATAGGACCCTTGGCCTACGGCATCGCCACCGTGCGGGCTTACGCCCGGCACCGACCTTTCCGGGCACGACTGGAATTCCCGGACGGCGATCACGAGCCGATGGACCTCGAGCACGTCCTTCAGGTGGCAGTGGGCAACGGCAAGCACTACGGCGGCGGAAACATGGTTGCTCCGATGGCGGGGATCGACGATCACACCCTGGATATTTACGCGATCCTGGCGGCACCGCTTAAAGAGCATTTCAAGATTGCACGGTTGCTCAAGGACGGCAGCTTCATTGATCACGATCGGGTGCACCACCTGGCGACCCGAAGAGTCCGGTTGGTCACGGAACCGCCGATGTCCGTGAACCTCGATGGCGAAATCGCGGCGGTAACTCCCACGGAATTCAGTGTTCAGCGCAACGCCGTTCACGTCATGGTGCCGCAGGGCAGCAACAGCGCCTCGCTCGATGGACCGATGCGGGGCTGACCCACAAAGAGCACTACTGCCGCAGGCAGCAGCGGCTTAAACTTTGAGGACACGCATCGAACGCAGTTTGCGGGTTAAGCGTGCGTTGAACGGAGATAGCCATGCTCCAGATGATCATGTGCAAATTGAACCTCCACCACGTCTGGCATATCGAGTCAGCTGAGGATGGCAGCGGCCGTTACAGGCGCTGTACCCGGTGCGGTAAATACGACCGCGACTGGGACGGCAGCGGTTTCATGCACTGACGTTGCCGACGCCCGATTGCCTGGCGTTGCAGGACCTCCACGCCCGGATGAGCAGGACGGCAGACCCAACCGGAGCCAGGAAAGCGGACATCGCTACCAGTGGGATGCCGACTGTGGAAGCGGCCAGCCCCACCAAAGTGACCACCGCGACGCGGGCCAAACGGACGCCACTGACCAAGCGCTCCAACGGGAGCGCAATGGCGAAACCCATGAGCGCTGCTGCAACCAATGTGGCAGGCCACTGCGATGGATGTCCCGCCCCAAGGAGTTGCGCGAACCCCTCAACGGCCATGGCGGCACACGACAGAAGGACAGCCCACGGCGTAGTGGGACCGAGACGCGGGGCAAGCACCCTACCGGCAAGAACCAGCAAGGGGATAGCGGCGAAAGCGCCGTAGGCCAAGCCGAGGTTCATGGCATGGGTGGAATTGGTGACTCCGGGGGCCCACGTACTTCCCGTGACTGCAAAGACGGCGCACGCCAACCCCGCCAGGAGCAACACCAGCGACGCTCCGCCCACACCGCGGCTGGGTGCAACCACTGTGGGTGAAGTTGCCGTGGCCGGCGGAGGTACGGGCCGCCCCTGCCGCAGGGCCGAGATAAGCAGCACCACCGCGCCCAATACACCCAGCATCGGGGGCATCATCATGAGGGCTCCGAGTATGAGCGCGGCTGGTGCGGCCAGCAGAACGGCTTGCGTTATACGGACGGGAAGGGAACGCCGGCCAGCCAGCAGGGAGTTCAGCGGAACAGCAAGGCAGACCGTCCCGGCAACCCAGCCCAGGATCATGAAAAGTAGGCTCGATGATCCAAACCAGCTGAGGCGTTGGCCCGCATCAGCTTCGTCGAAGCCCACGGACCAACTTGCCGCTGCGGTCAGTGCCAAGGCCCATGCCGGCACCGCGGCGACCGCCGTGAACAACGCGACGCGAGCAGTCAGCCGCCCGGCAAGACGCAACAGCAGGACGCCGGAAAACGTCCCCGCGAGCGGGCCGACGAATCGGGACAGAATGAGGTGTACGGGTTCCGTCCACGGTAGGGAGTAGGCGCCGCTGAACAAGAGGACCATAGCGGCCAGGAACCCGAGCAAGGATGCCGCTGCGCACCCCACGGCCCAACGCCTTGAAGCTGAAAAACGGCGCACTGGCGCAAATGAACCCACGTATTACCTCACCTTTTTGGCGGAAACCGCCCCCAATGGATCTCCTGCCTCAGGCAGAGGTTCACATGCTAGCCGGACCGGACCGTCATTTCGCGCAGGCAAGGGCATCTATATCCTTGAGTGATGAGTGACATAGCGCGTTCCACCATCGCCTTCGAGGGGCACTTCGCCCGGGACTTCCCGGAGCTCGCTGTTCCCTGGCGGGCGGAGGAGGCCGCCGAACCGCAGCTCTTGGCACTCAACGAGCCACTCGCCGTGGAGCTGGGTTTTGATCCTGGGTTCCTCCGGAGCCCCGAGGGTATTGGGGTGTTGATTGGTAATGCGGTCCCGGAAGAGGCAACTCCTGTGGCACAGGCCTACGCGGGCCACCAGTTCGGTTGGTATTCACCGCGACTTGGCGATGGGCGGGCGCTCCTGCTCGGCGAGGTTGCCGGAGCTGACGGGAAACTCCGCGATGTCCACCTCAAGGGTTCGGGGCGCACGCCGTTCGCACGGAATGGGGACGGCCGGGCGGCTGTTGGTCCGATGCTGCGGGAGTACATCCTCAGTGAGGCGATGCACGCCTTGCGCATACCCACTACCAGGAGCCTTGCCGTCGTTGGGACAGGTCGTCAGGTTCAGCGTGAGACGCTCCTTCCGGGGGCGGTCCTGACGCGGGTAGCCAGCAGCCACTTGCGGGTAGGCAGTTTTCAATATGCCAGGGCCACGGATGATCTGGAGTTGCTTCGCCGGCTTGCTGACCATGCGATCGAACGCCACCACCCGTCGTCGGCCGGTGAAAGCAACCGCTACCTGGCGCTTCTCAAGGGCGTCATTTCAGTCCAGGCGGCACTTGTGGCGCAGTGGATGCTGGTCGGGTTTGTGCATGGTGTCATGAACACGGACAACATGACTGTGTCCGGCGAAACCATCGATTATGGTCCTTGCGCCTTCATGGAGGGCTTCGATCCGGGCGCCGTGTACAGCTCCATTGATGAGATGGGACGATACGCCTACCGTAGCCAGCCGGTGGTTGCGGAGTGGAACTTGGCCCGTTTCGCCGAGTCGATCGCGCCGCTCATCCACGACGATGAGGAGCAGGCGGTGGCCCTCGCCGTTGAGGCGCTCAATGGATTCCGCCAGCAATACAGCGCGGCCTGGTTCAACGGAATGAAAGCCAAACTTGGGCTGCCGGAGGAAATGGACGACGACGTTGCGTCGCCCTTGGTGGATGACCTGCTGCAGCTGGTCCAAGAAGCCCGCGCGGACTACACCTCGTTCTTCCGCAGCCTCGGCAAGGCGGCCCGCGGGCAGGCTGAACCCGCCCGCGGGACCGTTCTTGACCTAGTGGCGTTTGATGCCTGGCTGGAGCGTTGGCGTGCACTCGCGCCGGACGCCGATGCCATGGACAGGGTCAACCCGGTCTATATTCCACGCAACCACCTGGTGGAGGAAGCGCTTGCTGCCGCAACTGAGGGAGACATGGGACCGGCAGGGCGGTTGCTCGCAGCTGTATCTGACCCGTGGAACGAACGTCCCGGCCTGGAAGAGTACGCCACGCCGGCGCCGGAGAGCTTTGGACCCTACCGAACCTTCTGCGGTACGTAGGGGCTAGTTCCAGACGGCTCGAACCACCATGTCTGCACCTGCCGCCAGATGTTGACCGGTATGTCCTGCATCCAGGACGCAGACGTGTTCTGCTTCAGGAGCACTTGTTGATACGAGGCATTCCGTGGCCCTGAAACTCAGGAGATCCACTGGAAGGGTGTCGCCGATTCGAAGATCACTCATGGTGTCCTTTTGTTCGCCCGGGCGTCACCATAGCTGCGGCTGGCCCGGTGTGGTGGTGGAGATAAATTTCTCCTTGGGACGCCGGACTTCATCAGCGGATAACTTCATACTGCCCTGAAGGAAGACTTCCGTCTACGTGGGACTGCCTAACTCTCAACTGAAGTTTGAGTGACGCACGATTGCCAGCAGCTCTTCGCGCAGATTTCCCGAGTCCGTCATGATGGCCGACAGTACGGTGCTCTCCAAATCGTGGGACTGTTCCAGCAGCGCCAAACCCAGGTCGGTAATCGATATCAATTGGCCGCGGCGGTCGAAGCGATTGGGTTGTCGGTGGATGAACCCCCGGGATTCCAGCCTCGTCAGCAGCGGTCCCATGGTTTGCGCTTGAACGCGGACGCTTTGGGCTAGCTTTCCCGGAGCGATAGGTCCCGACGTCGCCACGGTTTCCAGCGTCAGCACGGCCGGATACGTCAACCCCAGAGGGCGCAGCTTGTCGTTCCAGGCCAATTCCACCAGCCGTGCCGCCGTGGACAGCAGCCGGCTGGTTGGCCATCGGTCCATGTCAGGCATTCAGGCCCCCAGGCTCTCCAAAATAGTCAGCTTACTTACTAGGCTACATCAGGCGGATGCTAAAGCTGGCTGTGGGTCAGGGCTGGATTTGGGTGGGGGACGCGAGCGGCGGGACTCGCGGTTGGGTTCAGGAGAGGTCGAACGCAGAACGTCCTTCGGCTCGCTCGGCACCGTGCACATGCAGGGCGTGCCGCATGGCTTGGCGGTTGTCTTCGGCAAGTTCAGGGTGGCCGGCGACCCGGTAGAGGTCCGCCGCCCACTGGAACTCATCGGCAGCGGAACGGAAACGGGCTTCGTCGAAGAGACGCCGGCCAATGTGGTGCCGAACGTAGGCCTCCTCCGCCGGTGACTGGACCGTTCGCAGGGCCTTTTCGTGGAGTACGGCGGCGTCGTGCCAGCGGTACTGGCGTTGATTGACCTGGGCAAGTATCAGCAACAACTCGCGGCGGTCAGGTGTATGGGGCAGCAGTTTGGAGCCTTCGTCGAGGGCTTCAGTGTCCCGGCCCAGCAGCGCCAAGTACCGGACGCGCTCCACCGGTGGGCACTCGCCAGCCAGCGCAGCTTCCACCGATTGGCGGCTGATCGCCACGTCGCGGAACGTCGCAGGGTCAGTGCGCCAAAGACTCGCAGTATCTTCCACAGTAATGTGCCCCCCACAGGCTTGTTTTGGAGCCAACTGAGTTGCAGCACTGTTCAATGGCAGGCCGCAGGAAACTCCATAATCTCATGAACGACGGGACCCGCAAGCTGGTTCCGCCCTGACGGCATCAGTGGAGTTGGCTGTCCGCTGGCGTGGCCCGCCAGGAGTGAAAGGGTACTGTCAACCCTGCCCGTGTTGGTGCGCAGGTGAACGGCCCGGCGACGGCCACCGCATCGGGCGACAACGGCACAACCCGGACCAGCTGGAGTTCGTTGTCGCCTGAAGCCGCCCGAATGGTGAGGGCATCGCCCGAGCGGCTGACCCTCATCCGGACCCGCCCGCCGTTCCAGTCCGGGACCGGTGCCAAGGACCAGTCAGAGAAGCGGTCCGTAACCACCGCGCCCAGCTGAGCGGCGCCGTCGGCGAATTCCACACCCGCCTTAATCCAGTGCTCGGCGCTGATGCGGACGAAGATGCCCGCTTGGTCGAACTGTTGGGAGAACGCGGCGGTGAACTCAACCTCCACGGCGCTGTCCTGGGGAAAAGGGGCAAGCAGCGCGTGCTCGGTGTCGTGGATAAATCCGTAGGACGTGACGCGCCAAGCGTCGCTGCCTTCGGCTGCGGTCACCAGCAGGTCACCTGCCTGCTCGACGACGGCGGCCGGCTGGTTGGTCCACTCGCCGCGGTTCCAGGGAATGTCGATGTTCACAGGGCTCCTCGAGGTTGTGGCAAATACAGTTTCACAGTTTATGGGCTCCGACATGACGCCCGCGGGCGAGGCGCCCTTCAAGCCACCATGTGGATAGGCTTGGCAGAGTTCAGCTGATGGGGGACACCGGAATGCGTCGTGAAACAAAATTAGGCTTCGCCCTGCTTGCGTTGCTCACGCTCACAGCCGCGGGCTGCGACGAGCGGCCGTTTACCCGTGACTATGCCCGGTCCGTTCCAAACTCCGTCATTCAGGTCGGCGAGAAGGCGGACAGGACCTGGGAGTACGTGGACCGGGACGGCGTATCGAGGGAACTCAACACCTGCGAAGACTTGAGCCCGTGGAACGCCGCCTACAGCTGCAAGTCCCCTGACGGCACCGTGGAACTGACCTTCAGTTTGTCTAAACGCATGCGGAATCCCACGCTTCACGTCGGTGACGAACTGGTGCCCCTGCATTGCATCAACAACGGATTTTGGGGCGACGCGCTGAGGTTCTGTATCCCGGCGTCGGACCCTGCCGTCCCGCCGCAGCCGGTTCCCCGCGGCGATAAGGCATAGCGCGGCTGAAAAGCCAAGCGCCGACGGCGGCTGGCTTGCTGCCTGCGTCTTTTGCCTGCGCTGCTCACAGCCCTGCGGAAACCAGGCCCGATTCGTAAGCCAGAATTACCAGGTGCGCCCGGTCCCTGGCATCCACTTTGGTCATGATCCGGTTAACGTGCGTCTTTGCGGTGTGTGGGGAAATGACCAAGCGGGCCGCGATGTCCTGATTTGTCAGTCCCCGGGCAACCAGAACCAGCACTTCCCGCTCCCGCTCGGTCAAGCGTGAGAGGCTCCTGTCTTCCCACACAGATGCCAGTGGAAGGGGCTCCACGAACCGTTCAATAAGTGCCCGCGTCGCAATGGGGGAGAGCAGCGATTCGCCCGTATGGATGGTCCTCACTGCGCGCACAATGTCTTCCGGCTCCGCTCCCTTTCCAATGAATCCGCTGGCACCGGCACGGAGTGCGGCCAGGATGTATTCGTCCTCCTCAAAGGTGGTGAGGATGAGCACCCGCGCTGACTCGGCGGATGGACCGGCGATGATCTCGGAGGTGGCCGCTATGCCGTCCATTTCCGGCATCCGAATATCCATGACAACGACGTCGGGGGCTGCTTCGGCGGCGGCACGGACAGCTTCCCTGCCATTCGAGGCCTCGCCGACCACGCGGATACCGCCGCTGTCGGACAGAATGTCTCGCACGGCTTGGCGTACCAGGGGTTGGTCGTCGACTACCAAAACGCTGATCATCGGAGTGCTCCCCTCGGGGTCGGGACGCGTGACGGCACAGTGACCATGAGTTGGAACTTACCGTCGACACTGGTTGTTTCCACTGTGCCCCGTACGGCGGCAACCCGTTCGCGCAGCCCGCGCAGCCCGTGTCCGCTGGGCACGGCGCCCGCACCGCCAGCACGGAGGCGATTGGTGACTGTCAGGATGACGTCGCCTTCGCTGGAGCAGATGACGACGGCGGCCTGCCCACCAGCTCCGTGCTTGTGCGCGTTGGTGAGTCCCTCCTGCAAAGCGAGATACGCAACGTGGTCACTGGCCGGTGAGAGTGCTGGAATGCCTGGCTCCCGATGCAGTTCCACCTGCAGTCCCGCCTGTTTGAAGCGTGCCATGAGCTCGTCGAGCTGCGCCAACCCTGCTTGGGGGTGGAGGCCACGCCCATGGTCTGTATCCTCGGTGCGTAGCAAGGACATCAGCGACCCAATGTCCGCAAGCACGGTTCGCGACGCACTGCGGATAGTGGTCAGCGCCTCCTGTGCCCGTTCGGGCCGGGACGCCAAGGACGAGGATGCGACGCCGGCGCTCAGGCTGATCACTGAGATCTGGTGGGCCACAACGTCGTGCAGGTCCCTTGCGATGCGGACGCGCTCCTCAGCCACCCGCCGTCGTGCTTCTTCGTCTTTACCGCGCTCAGCGCGTTCGGCCCGTTCCGTCACGGCGGCGATGTATTCACGCCGCGATCTGGCGGCGTCGCCCATGGCGCCGGCCAGAACGATGAAGGCAACGAACTGCAGCGCCCGGGAGTCAAAGAAATCCCCCAGCGGGAGTGCGCTGACGAGGAACACGAGCAGCGCGGCCAGAGCCACAGCAACCGTCCCAGTGACACGGCGCGTCCTGCTCGTCACTGAATAGGCCGCGATCACAGCGGCAATCAGAGTGCTGGGTGCCAGCACGCCTGCAGTTGCGACGATCACGCTGCAGGCAAGGCTGACCCCGAGTGTTGCCAGCGGCCAACGACGGCGGAACGGCACTGCCGCGACGGGCAGGAGCGCCAGCAGGAGCTGTGCTCCGCGTGCCCGGAAGACGTCGTCGGGAAACGGAAGGACGGCAAAGAGCACAACGACGGCGATCACGATGACGTCGCTCACGCGCGTGGTGACTCCCGGAAGGCGATGTGGCGGCACCCTCCCAGTATTGCGAGCCAGCAACCGGGCCGTTTCATCCTGAGGACGATTCGCCCGTACCACCAACGCGGTACACAGGTGACCACTCAGGGGTGACGCGCGCAGCCCCGCCATGGACGAGGCTGAAGGTATGGGCGCATCGTGCGCCTTGGGAGAGGCAGGTTTGAAGAGGTCTGTGAGGAGAATGCTCATAGCTGTCAGCGCAGTAGGTGCCGTGCTGGCGCTGGGTTTGGGCACTACAACCGTGGTGAACGTGGTGGCAAGCGAGTCGGAAAGCCACCGGATCGAGTCGTATGGGGAGAGGGTGGAAGTCGAGGGCGGCTTGATGAACGTCGTGGTCAACGGCGAAGGGGAGGACATTGTCCTTTTGCCGGGATTCGGCACGTCTTCTCCTTTCCTCGACTTTCAACCGTTGGTAGACAACCTCGCCAAGGACCACCGCGTGATTGTGGTGGAACCGTTCGGGTACGGCTTGAGTGATGGAACTGAGCGGGAGAGGACCACTGGGAATATCGTTTCGGAGGTCCACTCGGCACTGGAGGCGCTTGACGTTGACAGGTACATCCTGATGGGGCACTCCATCGCCGGTATTTACGGCATTGAGTACGCCGCCCGTTATCCGGAAGAAGTCACTGCGTTCGTCGGCATTGACTCGAGTGTCCCCGGGCAGCCCGGCATGGACACCCAGTTCCCCACCGGCCTCCTGTCCGCTGCGAAGAGCCTGGGACTTCTCCGCTTGGTGGCCGCAGCCGGCGACGGGTATGGCGACGCCTACTCCGATCACACCCGGGAGCAGATGAACATGCTGACGCAGCGGAACTCCATCTCCTCTACTTACCTCAACGAGATGACCCACATCCGCACCAACTTCGAGCACGCGCTGGGGACCGGCTTCGGAGAGAAGCTGCCCCTGCTGCTGTTCGTGGTGTCGGAAAATACGAAGACTCCGGAGTGGTTGGGGTTGCATCAGAGGCAGGCCGCGAGCGTTGCCGACGGTACCGTGGTGCCGCTGCCGGGCGAGCACTACCTCCATCACACGCACGCAGCAGAGATCGCCGACGGGTTTCGGGAGTGGGAGGCCGCCCGCACACGGTAGGCGAGCCGGCTGAAACGAAAGTGTCCCGCCTGATGGGGGATCAGGCGGGACTCATCAACCATAGCCTCGCTAGCTGGTAGTTCGCCGGGTGCCCTTTGCCCTCGTCCGGCGGGGGCTCTGAGCGTACGCTGGCCCTATGGAGTCCGAGGTCAGGACTGTCGCCTTGCGCACGGGTGTCAGCGTCCCCTGTTTCGTACAAGGTCGCCTTGAACAAACAGTCGACGACGGCGGCTCGCCCTTACTCTTGCTGCACGCCTGGGGTGAGTCCTGGCGCAGTTTCGAGCGGCTGATTGCCTCGGTTCCGGACTTGGTTGTTGTGGCACCGGATCTTCGTGGACACGGTCTTGCCGAGAAGCCTTCCGGCGGCTATTCGCTGGTGGAGGTAGCCGAGGACGTGGTGGCTCTGTTTGGTGCCTTGGGTCTTGTCCATGCCCATGTGCTGGGTTCGTCCAGCGGGGGATATGTTGCCCAACAACTGGCGGTGATGCATCCGGAACTGGTGGCATCGCTGATTTTGGTTGGGGCACCGTTGAGCCTCCACGGGAAGCCGGCGTTCGCCGCCGAAATGGAGTCGCTGACTGATCCGATTTCAGAGGAGTGGGTGCGCGGGTCGTTGTCCTGGTATCGGCTGCTGCACACGGTTCCTGCTTCATACATTGAAGACCGGGTACAGGACGGGCTGGCCATGCCGGCATCCGTTTGGAAGGAGTCGCTGCGCGGCTACTACGAAGCGGTGCCGCCGACGGAAACAGGCACCATTTCCGCACCTGCTTTGATTCTCTGGGGCGCCCACGATCATCTGGTTCCGCGGCACCATCAGGAGACGCTTGCCGGCCGTATTCCGGGATCGCGGTTGGAGATATATGAGGAGACCGGCCACTTGGTGCTGTGGGAGTGCCCGGAGCGGGTGGCGGGGGACGTTGTGGGGTTTTTGAATGATGTGCGGGGCGGCTGGCCCTGATCGTTCAGGGGCCAGCCGCTCTCTACCTCGTCAAACCGAAATGAATCAGAGAATGGCCGTCATGACGTTCCAGCCTGTGCCCACCTTTGTAGCCGTAGGCCATGCTGCACCCCCGCTGCCTGCGTAAAGCCATAGCTCGCCAGTCGCGTTGCGCGCCAGGATGTCGGCCTTACCGTCGCCGTTGAAGTCACCGGGACCAACCAAGGAGTTCATGACGTTCCAGCCCTGGCCAATCTGCTGCGTCGGGAGCCAACCATTTCCGTTGCGATAAAGCTGGAGTGCGCCGGCCCCGTCGCGAGCAACAATGTCAGGAGTGCTGTCCATGTTGAAGTCTCCTACGCCTGTAATTTCGGACATCCCGTTCCAGCCAAAACCTGCATAGTAGCGAGGCAGCCAACCGCCGTTCCCGTCGCCGCGATAGACAAATAGCAAGCCTTCGCTGGAACGCGCAACGATATCGACGAACTCGTCGTCGTTAAACTGTCCGATGCCCTCAATTGCCGTCATGCTCTCCCATCCACTTCCGACCTGGACGCGTGAAAGCCAACCACTCGAGCCGTTACCCGGGTAGAGCCAAAGCAGTCCGCTTCCATCGCGGGCCAAAACATCTGCCTTGCCGTCACCATTGAAATCTCCGGGTGCGACGATGGCTGTCATGATGTTCCAGCCTTGTCCTACCAGCTTTCGGGGCAGCCATCCACCTGAACCGTCGCCGGGGTAGAGCCACAGCAGTCCGGCCGAGTCCCGGGCGATGACGTCCGCCGTGCGATCTCCGTTGTAGTCGTTCTTGACGGGCGGTTGTGTATTCCCATCAATGACGGATATGTGGTTATTGACCACCGTGTAGACCTTGTTGTTGGACGGGTTTACGGCAGCCATGAGCCACGGCGAAATCCTCAGCGTCGTTGTGCCGTTGTTCCGACCGTCAATGACTGTGGTACCTCGGTCGGCCATTGAAACATAGATTTTGTTATTCGTCGGGTTCACCACGATTTTCTTCACCCGCGTAGGCGTGGGGATTTTTGCTGTCTCCCTCATAGTGGTCCCATCGACAATACGGACGGATCCAGTATTGGATGCAGCAGCCGAACCAATGTAGAGCTTGTCTGTCGCCGGATTCAGGGTCCAGCTCTCCAGGGGGCCGTCCCAAGATAGCGAGGCGGTGATTGTGTCGCTGACGCCATCGATCACTTTGAGGCTGGAACCGGATATCGTCTTGGTTGTGATGTAGATCTTATTTTTCACCGGATTCACTGCCCAGTTAAGGACGTCAATTCCGTCGACGTTCAGAGTTGAGGTGATTTTTCCAGATGCATCAATGACACGTACGCCACCGCTGGAGAGAACGTATGTCTTGTTTGAGACTGGATTGACAGCGATCTTGCCAAAACCTGCGGAACCCGCCACGAGAGTCGGGGTATTGGTGGCTCCATCTACGACGGTGATCCCCGCCGCTGTGCTGACGTAGACCCTATTGGCCTTCTCGTTCACAGCAATATCACCGACGTATGAATCGAACGGAATTAGGGTGGATTCCTGAGTCCCTTCATCGATCACTACAAGGGCATTTCTTTCCATCATCGATGCGTCAGAACTTGCGACGTAGAGTCTGTTCGTCGCCGAGTTGACGGCCAACACCCCAGGCGAGTCACCCACCCACTTCACCTGACTCGAGCCGCGGTCTTTGACCCTGAGCACTGCGCCATCTGACCTTATGTACGCTGTGTCTGTTGTGGAGTTGAGTGCGATGGATGCGGCCTCACCCTCAATGTGGAAATCATCCCCAATAATGTCAGCCGTGGCCGGCGCCGTCGTCGTTCCCAGCGACAACGCCAGCGCCAAACCGGCGGCCACAGACGTAGACGCAGCCAGCCGCCGTCGTTGATTTACTTTCTTTAACGCGCGCGGTTCATCCAAAGCAACAGACATAAGTTCCCCCAGTAGTCGTGACGCTCCTGCGCGTCGATAGTCGGATTTTATAGTGAAAAGACCAACGACCAACCCTGATCGATCAGGATTGGCCGTTGATTTTCATCAAGTGGTGCGGGTTAGAGGATGGCAGTCATGCCGTTCCAGCCAGATCCCACTTTGCTCGCGGTAGGCCAGGCTGCTCCGCCGTTGCCGGCGTACAGCCACAGCTCGCCTGCAGCGTTGCGGGCGAGAATATCGGCCCTGCCGTCGCCGTTGAAGTCGCCGGGCCCAACGAGTGAGTTCATGCTGTGCCATCCCTGTCCAATGGTCTGCTTTGGGAGCCAGCTTCCATAGCCGTTGGGCGGGTAGAGAAACAGAGTTCCGGCGCCGTCGCGGGCTACGAGATCGGAGACCCCATCACCGTTGAAATCAGCTACGCCAGTAATCTCGGACATTCCGGTCCAGCCGGAACCGGCCCACATCCGGGACAACCAACCGCCCTTGCCATCTCCGCGATATACCCAGAGCGCGCCATCGCGGGCACGAGCTATGACATCAGGAAATCCGTCACCATGAAAGTCAATTGCCTCAATTGCGCTCATGCCTTCCCAGCCGCTGCCGACCTGCACACGAGCGAGCCAGCTGCCGGAGCCGGTGCCTGGGTAGAGCCACAACACTCCGCCTCCATCACGAGCCAAGACATCGGCATTGCCGTCTCCGTTGAAGTCGCCGGGAGCCACGAGGGCGTTCATGACGTTCCATCCCTGTCCCACCTGGAGGCGCGGCAGCCAGCCGCCGGAGCCATCGCCCGGGTAGAGCCAGAGCACCCCTGCTGCATCTCTGGCCAGGATGTCGGCCTTGAGATCTCCATTGAAGTCGTTCTTGACGGGCTGTTCCGCATTTCCGTCAATGACGCCCACAGAATCACTCTCGGAGTTGACCACGTAAACTTTGTTGTTGGACGTGTTCACGACTGCAGCGTCGGGTTCCTGGCCCATGTAAAGCGCGCTGCTGGTGTTATTTCGGCCATCAATGACGGTGGTTCCACGGCCAGTCATGGTGGCGTAGATCTTGTTGTTGGACGGGTTTACCACGATGCTGCGAACCCGGGTAGCCGTGACTATGTGCGCAGTTTCCGTCAGGGTGGCACCGTCGATTACCTTGATGGATCCGTCGCTGTTCCAAGTACCAGATTCGACGTAGATCTTGTCGGTGGCGGGGTTTACCGCCAGAGTTCCAAGTGGGCCTTCGGATGCCATGGATCGCGTGATCTTGTCAGTGGCACCGTCGATGACCTTGACGCTGGATCCGTACTTTGGGGTCGTCGTGACGTAGATCTTGTTATTTGACGGATTGATCGCGATAGCACCGATCCCGCCCGCACCCACGGACACTGTTGACGTGATCTTTCCGCTGGCGTCGATGACTTTCACAGTCCCGGCGGAAAGAGCGTAGGCCTTGTTGGTGACGGTATTGACTGCAATGTCTTGCGCACCGGCGGAGTTCAGGATCGGAGTGGCCACGTTTGTAGCGCCATCGATGATCTTGAGGCCATTTGCAGTACTGACATAGACCTTATTGGTCTTTTCGTTTACCGCAATGACGTCTGCGTTAGCGCCAAGTGTGACTGTGGTGGCCGCGTGGGTCGCGCCGTCAACTACTGCGACCGAACTGGAATCGCTGACGTAGATCTTATTCGTCGCCGAGTTTACAGCGATGCGCGACCACATGACATCGGGCTGATACACATTCGCCGTGCCAACCGCGCTGATGCTGTAAATGCCGCCTAAAGTCGACACGTAGGCTGTGTCGGTTACCGAATTCACGGCTATACTAGCCGGCTGCTCACCTACTAAGAAAACATCTTTGACGGCGTCAGCCGTTGCCGGCGCGCTAGCCGTTCCCAACACTAGTGCCAGGGTCAAAGCGGCGGTGCCGAGCCCAGCAACTGCCTGCCGTAGTCGTCCTATGTCCGCCGCCCTGAACGCGCGCGAACCACCCAAAACATTACTCAAGGAATCCCCCGGAAGTCGTGACGCTGAAGCGCGTCTCTACGGGCATTCTATAGCCCGTATGCGATTGCGGGTGAATGCTATCGATGACGGTCGGGTGGCGTGGGGTGGGGTGAAGCTCTAGGGGCTCGACGGGTGTCAGGGCCAAAGCAAGGGGACGAACATTAGAGATTGTGATGAAAAAGTTGCTCATAGTTATGCGAGAATCACAAGTTTTAATTGTGAAAAACTTCTTGGCTCTTCGGTCTATTGCCAGTGGGAACCTTGGACGTTACGGTGTGATCACCATTGCTGCATCGTGTTCTACTACTGGGGGCATTACATGAAACGTTCTATGGTCGCTTTAGCGGGCGCTCTTGCGCTTGCGCTTTCGGGCGGCGCCACCTCATCGGCCTTTGCCACTACGAGCATTACGCCGGCACAAATCACTACTGGATTTGCAGGGTCCGCATACGGGTCCTACATTTTCAACACCGACAAAACACTGACTTCCGGTCCTACTGCCAGCGCGAGCATTGCCTGCACGGGCGCTACGGGTAAGACAGCCTCCAACAACGTCAGCGGGCTTAACGTCCCAGCCGTTGGAACTGTCGGCAATGCAACCACGACTGTCAAAACAGTGCTCACCACGACAAGTAAACGTATAGAGGGGAAGTCGACCGTAGCCGGGGCAAACCTGCTGGGTGGTCTCATCACAGCAGGAGCCATAACCTCCGAAAGCACCGCTGAGAAGAACACGGCAGGTGCTTTTGCCGGGACAAATCAAACAACAATCGCTGACCTCAAAGTGTTGGGCATTGCTGTGAACGCCAACCCGGCCGCCAATACCGTTATCGACCTCAAAGTGCCGCTTCTGGGTTCGGTAGGAAAAGTTACACTGAATGGGCAGGAGAAGCGCCTGGTCGGCACCACCTACCAAGTCTCCACGACAGCACTGCGGGTAGAGATCCTTAAAGCTGGGCTTCTTGGCCTAAAGGTTGGAACAGACATCCGCCTCGGAGTTAGCAACGTCAAGTTGACGCCGCCGCAGACCGGTTATCTCGCTGGGACAGGTTATGGAACAAGGGCAACTCTGGCATCCGGTCTTATCGGGTCCGGCCCGACTGCACTGGCGTCCGTCAAATGCACTGGAGGAACGACGTCGGCGAATGTGGCCGGAGTTAACATTCCTGCTGTGGTCTCGACTGGAGCTTCGGTGACGACAGCTACGGGCGTGCTGACGCCTGAGGCAAAGAGCACTGTGGTCAATACCATCGGCGGAGTCAATGTTCTCAACGGCGCCATACAGGTTGAGGCTATCAAGGCAGAAACCAGCGCAAGTCGTGCTCCGAGTGGAGGCCCCGTTAAGCTGACCGACACCTCGACATTCACGAATCTCAGGATCGCTGGATTGCCGTCAATCAACGCTTCGGTTGCCCCGAACACAGTCATTCAGGTACCGGGACTGGGCCAGGTCACCCTACATAAGGTCAGCAAGTCATCGACCACGATCATCGTCACAATGGTCGAGATCGTCCTTAGCCAAGCGCTTGGCACTCTACCTACAGGGTCCAAAATTCAAATCGGATACTCCAACTCGAGCGTTGGAGCCTAATCATCGTAGTTCTCTGATCTACCCAAACCCACTAAGTCCCGCCAATGCACAGTTGGCGGGACTTAGTGGTTTGAACTTCGCCCTTGCCAAGCGCCCGGGGCCCGGTGGCTGCAGATCGAGTCACCACGAGGGAGGTCAGACCCCTAAGCAAGGGTGGCAAGTGGGTCCGTGGCGCAGCATCGGATAGTGTCGTCTGCGGGCCACGTGCCCACGACCTGCACTTGCTACCTCCCAGGAGAAACCACAGTTATGAGACGCGCACTCTCCGCTGCCCTGATCACACTCGCCCTGGCTGGGTGCTCCGCCCCGAGCCAGGCCGGGCCCCAGCCTACGACTACGGAGTCCAAACCAGCTGTCCCCAAAGTGACGGATGAGCAGAGCGCTGACCTTATGAAGCGCATCTCTCCTGTGGCTCCAAAATTCACGCAGGAAGAGATTGCAACTAACTCACGCTATGTCTGTGCCGCCATTCTCCAAGGCGGCAGCGACAAAGCGCTGGTGGCTACTGTAGTCAAGCATTTCAACCGCGCAGATGATCCCATAGCGGATACCGAGGCTGCTGGAGTTGTGGAAGCAATCCGAGCCAACGGGTTCTGCCAAGAGAATGGCGCATCATAGCGATTGATGCCCGCTGGGGTCCCCGTCGGCAAAGCTGGGTAATGGACTGCCTATAACGAGAGCTGTTCCCAGTTCCCTAACCAGAGCCCACAAAGGAAAGCCCCTGCACGCGACGATTGCGCGTACAGGGGCAAGACCGTGCAACATATGCCTCTGCTGAGGTGCTAGTTTCCTTTTTCCAGAGCGTGGGCGGTGACGTAGGCGCCGAGCTGGTCCTTTGAAAGGGCTCCAGCGATCTCCGCTATGGCTGTTGTGTCTGCGACAACAATTGACTGACCGTCAGCTGAACTGCCCGTTCCGAGAGTGGGCAAAGTGAACATTACTGTGTCACTTGCCCGCAGATCTTTCATACCAAGGGCAAGGCTACCGATGGCGGCGGCGTCGAAGCTCTTGTCGACGCTGATGAAAGGCGACACTGCGCTAACCATGCTGTTGACGGTCACCGGGTTGGTCAGAGTTTCCCGTGCGATCGTCTTGCTAATGATTGCTTTCATATACGCCTGCTGGTTCCGCACGCGCTGGTAGTCGCCGTCGCTGAAGGACATACGTTCACGGACGAAAGCCAGTGCCTCGTCGCCATTCAGCGTCTGCTTTCCGGCGTCGTAGTAGTGGCCCTTCATGGGGCCCTTGGCCGGTGCAAAGGGGATCTTTACGTCGACTTCGACTCCACCCAGGGCGTCGGTTAGGCCCTTAAAGCCCTCAAAGTCGACCATGGCGACGTGATCAATGCGCTGTTGGAACAGGGATTCTACAGTCTGGACCATCAGCGGTACGCCGCCGAGAGCCAAAGCAGAGTTGATCTTTGATTCGCCTTGTCCTGGAATATCTACCCATAGGTCACGCATAAGCGAGACTGCATAGACGTTCTTTCGGTCTGCCGGGATGTGCACCAGCATCAAAGTGTCGGCGCGCTGATCTGTGGAGGCCTGAGTATCGACGTCGAGTTCCGCTGACCCGCGGGTGTCACTGCCCATCACAAGGATGTTCATGGCGGCAGTGCCGTTCACTGGGTCCGCTTTCTGAGGTCGTGTCGACTCTTCAGGGAATGCAGTCTCAATCTTGGTGGTGCCCGAGTTGAATGTCTGGGCGAGGTTATAAAAGTAGGCACCCCCGATTAGGCCAGCTACGAGCACTGCGGCGGCGAAGCCAAGAAGGACGTTCCGGACGGTTTTCTTTCCGCTTTTTTGCCGTCTTGGACGGGACTCTGCAGTGGGATTTTCGGTGTCGTTCGGGAGCGTCATGAGTTCCTTGGTGTTGGCATCAGCAGTGTTGATTCTATCAAGGTGCAAATACGCCGTCCGCAAACTCCGCGTCCAGTCCGGCGTTCTGCTCGCTGCTGACGTTCACGATGTATGAGGTTCCAGGGGGCAACGTTGAGCCATCGAGACGTATGGTAATCGACTCCAGTTTCGGGTTGAGGCCTCTGTCCTCACCATGCTTTTCCACGTTGTCTGATGGCTCTGATGCACGTTCATGAGATGCGCCGTCTATGGAGGTCCACTTCACTGTTGCCTTACGACCGGACAAATTAAACCCAATGACGTTGACCAAGCCTGTGCTTTCGTTCACAACAGCGTCAGTCACGATGGGTGCCTGGTGACGAGACTGCAATTGCTCCTTCAGGGGTGTGCCGGTGCCTTTGCAAGTGAAGTAGGGATCCCACATGAAAGAAATCACTTTGGCGGCATCAGCCATCTGTTGCAACTGTCGATCCATTCTTGCCAAAGTGGTTTGCCCACGAAGGCTATTGCCACATGTATTGGTCTTTGTGGCAGGAGCCATGCCCTCTAAGTTGGCCCACAGGACGGCACCTGTGCCTGAGATGCCATCTGCTGCTGCCCGGAAGTAGTCCCTGTTGGGTGCCACATACTTCTCACCCCAGGTCCCCTTCCCGACAATGGTCTCTGCAAAGGCATCCACGGACCGGGCTGCCTCACTGGGAAGATACGCGGCGCCCTTGCCCGTTCCCATGCCGTCTTGGATCGCGATGTTCAGCGCCAGGCCGGCCGAGGTCTGGGCGATCCGGCGCATTCCAAGCCGTGCATCCTGAGGGCTGACGTTTGATGCCGACGATCTTGACTCGATATATGGGCTAATGACAGCTGATCGGGTCGGAAGGACTCGCTGTATTGCTTTGTTTTGCATCTTGTAGAGAGACAGGACGGGGTCAAAAAATGGATTGGAACTGATCGGCATCTCGAAGTGGTGGTAAAAGCCTGCAAGACCCGGAACGTCATTATTGGCGGCTTGGTATTCGAGGAAACGCTCCGTAAAGAGGTCAAGGGTATTCACATATGACAGATCGGGAAGGTAGTCCACGTCGGTCCGCTTAACCGGTGCTGGGAGTCCCGCGTAGAACTTCATGTTCAGCTCCGTTGCTGCCGAGGACAAAGCTGTGGCTGGATCTTCGGCAGACTCTTTGCTTCCCCCTACTATCACCACGTCATAAGTTCCGTCAGGTGAGGTGCAGCCGCGCCCCTCAGTGGGCAGGACCACGACGGTGTAGGTCTTGCCATTTGAGGAGACACTGCGGTCCTTGGGGCATTTCAGCATCGAGTCACCCCAGTGGCTTCCGTCAGAGTAAGTGAAGTATCGATGAACACTTATGGAGGTGCTGACGAATTTGCTACAAGCAGTTCCCTCGATGACGCAGTCGGCTGGAAGTGATTCCTCCGTTGTTGGTCTCAACAGGGTGCCGAAGGTGATCGCAGTATCTCCGCCAAGGGCACTCATTTCTGCCATCTTCTCTCGGTTAGCCGAAGGGTCGGTGTTGGCCGTGATGAAATAACCGCTGACGGGTTGGGTTGGCGGAGAGTCTGGGGCGTTGGGGGTAGGGGAGTGATTGTCCAAGGGGACGAAGGTCACACCCGCGACCATCAGGAGGGCCGCCAGCATGGCGAGCGACCATCGCCCTGCTCCTCTGGAAGATGGCTTCTGCGGCCATGATTGTCGGGAGAGGTTTGGGGGTGTCATGTATTCCTCTGAATCGACATCGGCAGAGACGACTCTACCAAGGGAGGCATTTTCAGGCCCAGTGCGGTGGGCTCTGTACGAGGTCTCTGCGGCTGAGGGGAGCTGGGTCTAGTCCATACGATAAACTAATGCGGGTCGCCCCTCCGCGGAGGGGGACGTCTGTGCGCCATCATGTCTCAGGTGGCAGCGAAAGATGGATCGTCGATAGCGTTCTAAAACATATACAACGGGGGGAAAGTTGGGCACTGGAATCAAACGTGTTCAAGCCGTGCTCGTGGTCCTTTTGCTGGCCATCATCGCGCTCATCGGCATCCAGCCCGCCATCGCAACCGAGTTGGAGCCTGGCCCCGGGAGCGAAACCGGGCAACCAACCGATCCAGGAACCCCGACTAAACCAGTGGTACCGCCTGTTGTTGTCCCTCCCATTTTGGAGCCGTCGCCTACGCTGACCCCGTTGGAGCCTGAGCAAAGCCCAGAACCCGTTCCTCCGTCAATAGAGCCGGCACCTGTTGTTCCGCCCGTCCAGGAACCCGCAGCCCCTCCGGTCGTTGAGCCGGTCGCACCCGCGTCTCCCGCGCAGGAACCGCTGTTGCCGGTCCTGCCTACGGACGCCGGGATTCAAGGCTTCGTTGAAGAACCTCTGGTGCCTGTGGAAACCACGTCGGCTCCGACAGAGCCAACACCGTCCCCGACGCCGACGGCGTCAGCAACTAAGTCAGCTGCGCCACCTGTTGCCAGCGCCGATATTGCGGGTCCGCTGAAGGTCGCGCTGGCACCCGTCGCTGAAAATAACCCCATCGTTCAAGGGGTTACTGTTCTCGTGCTGATTCTGCTGGGTGTTGCCTACTTCCGGGCTCTGCGTTCCAAAGGGAGCCCTCGCCCCCGCCTCAACGGCAAGTAGGCCCATGGGTAACTCCCTCATCGGGGACAAGGCTGCGGAAATTACCGCTTCACCGATGCGCCTGATGCTCCTCACGCACTCTTACTGGCCCGAACATAGCCCGCCTCAACGTAGATGGGCATCTCTCGCTCGAGAATTCCGTAGGGCTGGCTGGGACGTTGACGTTGTGGCACCTGTAGCGCATTACCCAAACGGCCGGCGCAATCTGCCCCGCAGGCAAGCGGGACTCGCTTTTTCGCACCAACGCGGTCTCCACGGAGAGACCATCCGCCGTGTCCCTTATTTACGGCACATGGGCACTTCGTCCCTGGCCCGATTCATGGATCAGCTTTTCTCTGCCATTATGTCCGTGCCCGTTGGTCTTGGAGGAAAGAAGCCCGACGCCATCCTTGCCACGGCGCCCAGTCTCCCCACTTTGGCTACCGGGTACGTTCTGTCCAAGCTCAGGAGAGTCCCCTTTATTGTGGAGATGCGTGATGCTTGGCCGGACCTCGCGCGGGACGCCCGCATCGTCCAGGGCAGCGTAAAGAGCGTAGTTGAGCACGCTGTGGAGTTCTTGCAGCAACGTGCAGATCTGGTCGTGACTGTGACAGAAGGATTCGCTGACACGCTTCGAGCGAGGGGCATCAAACACGTAGCAACGGTAAGCAATGGCCTGGACCTCCACACCGTCCCATTCCTTGAGCCGCCTGCTCTGGACCGGAAGGAGTTCCGTGCTCTCTATCTCGGAAATCACGGCAAGAGCCAGAAATTGGACATCCTTATCCGAGCCAGCGCGTTGTTGGGTGATGGCTTTCATCTAACCCTGGTCGGCCAAGGAACAACCAGGCCTCAACTGGTCAAGCTAGCCCGAGAGCTGAATGCGCCAGTGACGTTCTATCCCTCGCTTCACGGACCGGCTGTGCTGGAAAAATATCGGGAAACGGACACATGCATAGTGTCTCTTCGCGATGACTGGAAGTCTTTTGAAACAACCGTACCGTCGAAGACCTACGAGGTTCTGGCCATCGGCAGGCACGTGACCGCAATCGTTCGCGGTGAGGCCGAACGAATTATCCGCGAAGCTAAGGCCGGTGATGTGGTTCACGCCAATCCGGAGGCTGTTGCTCAACTGTGGCGCGAGCTTGCCCAGGACCGCCAAAGGCTTACAGCAGGCAAAAGTGGTCGGGACTGGGTAAGCGAGCACGCGGACTATGCGCACCTTGCCCTGCAATATATGCAGGAGATCGCCACCGTAGTTAGTAAGAACTCCCATGCCTCAGGACGGCGGGAGTCAAAGTGATACACATCCTGAACAACTTCAAGTTGGCAGCAAGCACAGTTTCTGAACACATGACGGAAGCACCGTTCATGCTGGTGCTGCTGATGCTTCGGCGGCTGCCATCATCGATCGTTGGACCTGTTGCGACCATAGTCGCCAAGGTGGCGCCAAGATCAGCTAAGCCGCTATTTTTGCTCGCATGCCACGCTGCCGGTGATACTCGGGGGCTGGTGAAGCGGTTCGAGAGTGCCGCGGCTCAGAAAATTACGGCTGGACAGGCTCGGAAGGCAAGCGAAGTTGCTCTTGCGGCAGGACAACCTGAATGGTCGGACATATTCTTGCGGCAGGCAGTGGGAACACGTCAGGCTCCCGCGACTTCGGCTCGACGCAAGTGGTATGACGGCGACATGTCCGGAGCCGTAAAGGCTCTAACAGGTCAGTCCGCAGGCATGGCCAAGCAGCGAAAACGCCTTGAATCAGAGCTAAGGGTCTTCCAAGGTTGGCGTCCCATTCTTCCAAAAATCGGCTCGGAGCCACAGCCACGCCGCGTGATGCACCTTTTGACAAATTCAGTGCCCCACACGGGCAGCGGCTATGCCCAGCGAACGCACTCGATCCTCACGGCCCAACAGAAGGCCGGTTGGGAGACGTTGGCCGTCACCCGCCTGGGGTATCCGGTACAGATCGGTGCGCTCACTGCGCGGAACGATGACGTGGTGGATGGGATCCACTACACGCGCCTTCTGCCAAGTCGTATGGCCAAGTCCATGGATGGTCGTTTGCAGCAACAAGCAGATGAACTTCTCAAAGTAGCTCGCAGTTTTAAGCCTGCCGTTCTCCATACGACCACCCACTTCGTTAACGGTGTGGTCGCGCGCGAAGTAGCCAGCGCTTTGGGCGTACCTTGGGTTTACGAAGTTCGTGGGCAGTTGGCCGATACTTGGGCATCAACCCGCGGAAATGATGCACGGCTCAGCGAACGCTACCAATTGTTCGCGGAGCGCGAGGCTGAAGTCATGCGTAGTGCCGACTTGGTGGTAACTCTTGGAGAGACCATGAAGAGCAATATCGTTGCGTCGGGAGTCCCCGCCAGCAAGGTGCTCATCTGTCCGAACGCTGTAGGCGGGTCCTACCTGGACGCACCCCTGCAGCATAGAGCGGCGCGACTTGCCCTGGGTCTTGACCCGGACGGACTCTACATAGGTACTGTCAGCAGCCTTGTGGACTATGAAGGGATTGATGATCTCGTCACAGCATTTGCGCTGCTTGCACCTCGGCTGTCAAAGTTGAAGTTGATCGTTGTGGGAGATGGGGCGGCTGCTCCTGCTCTTCAAGACCAGGTCCGGCGACTGGGTTTGTCGGAACGGACTCATTTCGCGGGGCGGGTGCCGCCAGCGCAAGCGCATCTCTTCCACCAAGCTCTGGACGTATTCGTCGTGCCTCGAAAGGACCTCGCCGTAACGAGGGCAGTCACGCCCTTGAAACCGGTTGAGGCATTGGCATCGGGGAGGCCGGTGGTGGCAAGCGGTCTTGATGCTTTGCGGGAGATCGTGCATGACGGGGTGAACGGCCGCCTGGTACCGGCGCAGAATCCTCACGCACTTGCTGAGGCGCTGTTTGAGTTGCTTGAGGATGCAGGCCTGCGTCTGCAGTTTGGCGCCGCCGGCCGTCAGGGGGTCTTGGACACCCGGACGTGGAAGGCAAACGCAGATTTGTATGGCAAGGCTTACGAGACATTGAGGGGCAACTGATGTCAGGGAACAACATGGCAACGCCTGCGGCGCCTGCGTGCCCTCACGACGACGTACTGGTTCAGTTGGCTGGAGCTTGCGACACCGTGTGTTCGAAACGATCTAGGAGACCCATTTAGTGTCGGCAAAGAAGGCTAAGCTTCCACCGCCGGCGGCAATACAGCCGTTGTCAGTGGACATCAGGAAGCTCTCCCGGGTGGGGTCCCGTCCGGGGTTTCTGGACTATCTGGTCCAGCTGTGGGACTACCGTCAGTTTATTTTCTACGACGCCCGGGCTCGCGTGCAGAGTGGAACGCGGAAAGACCGACTAGGTAGCGCGTGGCTACTGTTGAACCCCGTCTTTAACGGACTGACGTATTACTTCGTGTTCGGACTGTTGCTGCAGACCAGCCATGGCATCGACAATTTCGTCGGTTACTTGGTGGTTGGAATCTTCCTTTTCCAGTTCAGCTCTGGTGCGATCACTTCAGGTGCGCGATCAATACGCAACGGCAAGGCCGTCGTCCAAGCATTCAATTTCCCACGGGCCGCCCTGCCTTTGGGTGCCAACATGCGTGAGATGCTCTCAGCTGTGCCCTTGATATTGGGCATGCTTCTTCTCATCGTCATAGTGCCGCCCGCGGAGAAGGTCAGCCTCCTCTGGCTCCTCACCATTCCTGCGGTGATTCTTCAAGGAATCTTTAATCTTGGGATCGGACTGATACTCGCACGTGTCATCTCGAAGGTTCATGACGTTACTCATCTTCTTCCGTTCGCAATTCGTGCTTGGATGTATGGCTCTGCTGTTTTCTACTCCTACGAACGGTTTGTCTCGGATCCGACGATTCTCGCAGTAATGAAGTTCAATCCGCTATTCAACGTCATTGACATCGTTCGTAGCTGTGTCCTCTATGACCGTGTCCCCGCTTGGGAGTCATGGGCAACCCTGGGCGTCGTAGCGCTGGGAGCCCTCTTGGTTGGCTTCGTATTCTTCTGGCAAGGGGAGGAATCCTATGGGCGCGATTGATTCAACTGCATTCTTGGACGGCCCTCCCTGCGTCGTCATCGACAAGGTCCGGATGACGTATCGGGTGCCCTCTTCTGATGGACGCAGCACGTCAAGCAGACGCGGCATCAGGGGCAGAATCACAAGCCTCCTGGAACGGCCGAACCTGGTCACCGTCTCTGCGCTCAAAGAGATCTCCTTGGTAGTGGAGAGGGGCGAATCTGTGGGCATCATCGGCCGTAATGGCTCTGGAAAGAGCACAATGATGAAGTTGATCAGCGGCCAGGTTGCGCCTACCGATGGTGCTGTCTACGCGTCAAGCACCCCCGTTCTGCTTGGCGTGAATGCCGCTTTGGTCCCTGAACTATCCGGTGATCAAAATGTTGTGCTGGGCTGTCTCGCTATGGGCATGACCAGAGAGCAAATCGACGCACGTTTTGACAGCATCGTCGAAGTCTCAGGGTTGGATTCCGCCATCTTCCTGCCAATGAAGACGTACTCCTCAGGTATGGCTTCCCGTTTGCGCTTTGCCATCGCGGCATCCGTTAATCCGGAAATCCTCTTGGTCGATGAAGCGTTGAACACCGGAGATGCCCAGTTCAACAATCGCAGCAAAGCGCGCATGGATGAGCTACGCGCTCAAGCGGGTTGCGTCTTCATTGTCAGTCATGGCCTGGACACCATCCGGGACATGTGCAGCAGGGTGATTTGGCTGGATAAGGGGGAGCTCATCATGGACGGCCCCGCTGAAGAAACGACTGCTACCTATAAGGACTTTTCATCCAACCTCTCCCGTGGGAACAATCTCACGGCCGCAGGTATCAAGGATGAAGCCCGTGCAAACCTTGTCGCCACACGTGTGCTCGAGCGAGCCAGCGGGCGCCGGATGGAAGGACGCTGACATGCTGCTTATCGAGGACATGCGAAAAGCTGCCTGGCATCTCCGGCAAGGAGGCCTGAACCAGCTTATGGAGTGGCGTAGGAGACAAAGAGTCGAGAAGCGAATCGACAGCTCTCGCAGCAAAAACAAGACCCGTTCTGCTTCCGGCTCTGAGACGACTAACCTGGCGGCATTTGGGCCATTTCGCGTCCCTGATCGGGATCCCCGGCGCCAGGACCTCACAGTCGGCGTGATTCTGGATGACTTTTCGAATGCTGCCTTCTCCTTTGAATGGAACTTGTTGCATCTGCGAAAAGAATCGTGGCGGCAGCAACTAGCGGCAACGCCAATCGATTTCTTGTTCGTCGAGTCAGCCTGGAACGGCAACCAGGGCTCTTGGAAGTACCAGCTCATGGGCACATCCGGACCCAAGCCGGAGTTCTTGGAATTGATGGCCTGGTGCCGGGCGCATCAGATCCCAACGGTCTTTTGGAACAAAGAGGATCCGCCTCACTACGATGACTTCCTGCCGGCTGCCCGTGAGTTCGACATGGTCTTCACGAGCGACTCAGACCGTATTCCGTCCTATCAAAGGGATCTGGGCCATGACCGCATAGCGGCTTTGCCGTTTGCCGCGCAGCCGGCAATCCATAATCCGATTCGAATCGGACAAGGACGTCACTCAAGAGGAGTGGCCTTCGCCGGAATGTACTTTGCTCATAAGTACCAGGAACGCCGTCAGCAAATGGATCTGCTTCTTAACGCAGCGAGGGATGCATCGTCTAAGTCAGGGCCAAGGCTGCACATCTTTTCGCGCCAACTTGGTGGCGATTCCAGCTACCAGTTCCCAGTACCGTTCAACGAAAATGTGGTCGGTAGTCTGGATTACGCGAAAATGCTTACCGCGTACCGAGCGTACAAGGTATTTCTCAACGTCAATTCTGTTGTTGAGTCTCCCAGCATGTGCGCGAGACGGATTTTTGAGATCACCGCTTCGGGGACACCGATCGTCTCAACACCGAGTGCAGCCATCGGTCACTTCTTTGAGCCAGATGAGGTCTTCGTAGCGGGCTCGCGAGAGCAAGGCGAACACCAGATCAGGATGTTGGCGCGCAGCTCCGAACTCAATGATCGAGTAGTTCACAGGGGGCAACGACGAATCTGGAACGAGCACACATATGCCCACAGGGCGGAATTAATAGTCGCATCAGTTCTCCCAGAGCTGCTGCGATCGGTTGCGCTGCCAACAGTTAGTGCACTGGTTCCGACCATTCGGCCGCATCAGTTGGAGCACGTGTTCGCAACCGTCGGTAGCCAGTCGGACGTTGACGTCGAGTTGGTCCTCCTAACACACGGCTTCGAAGTAACGCTGGAACATGTCGAGAATCTGGCCGCAAAGTACGGGGTTCAGCGTTTCAAGCTCCTGTCCGCGACCAGGGACCTGACGCTGGGTGAATGCCTGAACCGGTGCGTCGCCGCGTCTTCTGGCGAAGTACTCACCAAGATGGATGACGATGACTACTATGGTCCGCAATATCTTGTGGACCTCCTGCATGCACTGGATTACTCGAAGGCAGACGTGGTGGGTAAGCAAGCCCACTACATGCACTTCGTGTCAACGAAGGCGACGGCGCTCCGGATCGCCCATATGGAACACCACCTAACCCGCTTCGTGGTAGGACCAACTATCACGGCACGACGTGAGGTCTTTGAATCCAATCCTTTTGAAGCTGTCAACCGTGGAGAAGATACAGGCTTCCTTAAAGCTGTCACCGCCGCGGGTGGCTTCATCTATTCTGCCGACAGATTCAACTTCTGCCAGATCCGGCAGGGCGACGGTCATACCTGGGATGTCTCAGATGAGGAACTGGCCGCGTCCGGCGAAATCAGGTTCTTTGGAGATCCCAAAGAACACATCACTGTTTAACAAAAAAGGGGTAGTAAATGACGAACATCAAAACAGTAGCTGTTGTTGGCCTTGGATATATCGGGCTTCCGACTGCCGCCATCCTTGCGACCAACGGGATCAACGTCGTAGGTATTGACGTAAACCAGAACACCGTTGATGCCGTAAATCGTGGAGAGGTCCCGTTCGTGGAACCCGATCTGGGTGTCCACGTGGCCGGTGCCGTGAGCCAAGGACACCTCAAGGCGACAACAGAAACTCCGTCTGCCGAGGCCTACATCGTGGCCGTGCCCACGCCGTTCCGTGATGACCACTCTGCCGACCTGAGCTACATTGAGGCAGCAGCCCGCGGAATCGCTCCTCAGCTCAAGGGCGACGAACTCGTTATCCTCGAGTCGACTTCGCCGCCGCGCGCTACGCGGCATATGGCTGATTACATTCTTGCTCTGAGGCCTGACCTCTCACTTGATGGTGCCGATGGGGCACCGGTTATTCATTTTGCTCATTGCCCCGAGCGAGTTCTGCCCGGCCGCGTAATGATCGAACTCGTCACCAATGACCGCATTGTGGGTGGCATTACGCCCGCTGCTGCGGAACTGGCGAAAGACCTCTACGCGGTGTTCTGCCAAGGGGAAATTCTGGTCACCGATGATGTGACGGCTGAAATGGCGAAGCTCGTTGAGAACTCGTACCGCGATGTGAACATTGCTTTCGCAAATGAACTCTCCATCATCAGTGACAAGCTGGGCATCGACGTGTGGGAATTGATCCGGTTGGCCAATCACCACCCGCGGGTCAACATCCTGCAGCCAGGTCCGGGCGTGGGAGGTCACTGCATCGCCGTGGACCCGTGGTTCATTGTGGCCGCGGCCCCGGAGGAAGCTCAGCTTATCCGCCAAGCCCGTATTACCAACGACTCCAAGCCGGAATGGGTCGTGGCTAAGGCACGCAAGGCTGCTGAAGATATTGGAGCCGCACCCGTTATCGCCACGCTCGGCCTGGCGTTCAAGGCAAACATCGATGACCTGCGCGAGTCGCCGTCCATCGGCATCACAGCCGAACTGGCTGAGCAGCTCCCGTCGGCAAAACTCCTGGTCGTGGAGCCGCACGTCGAGGCCCTTCCCGCTGCTCTTCGGGACCGCTCCAACGTGGAGCTCGTCGGCACCGAAGAAGCTATTTCCAAAGCTGACGTCATTGTGGTCCTGGTGGACCATGACGAATTCAAGTCCATCTCTCCGGCGGCTTACGCAGGCAAAACGGTAATTGACTCCCGTGGTATCTGGGGACCGGATGCAAGTGTAGACGCGGCCGCCACAGTCGTCCACGCCGGCAACTAGCGGCACTTCGGCTACCACAGAGGAAGACTCACTACTTCATGGACCGTACCAACGGGGACGTCGAGCGGATTCGGCAGGGCGTTAGCCGTGCGGCGCTTGCCCACAACGTCCAGATCGAAAAACTGCAGGCTGAATTGCGTGACGCATACCAGCGGGAAGTGGGGATGGCCTCTGTGGTAGCCGAACGGCGGCAGTTTAGCCAGGAGCTTTTTACGGCTCGGCTTAAACTGGACATGTACCGTGAGAAATTTGCTGCCAGCCAGAGAGAACTGGCCGAGCGTGACAAGCAGCTGAACGAACTGTCGCGGGCGTTCGAAGATGCGCAAAACAAACTCACCGCATTGTCTAAGTCAGCGCTCGGTGCGCTGCAGTTGAAGTATTGGCGCCTGCGTAGGCGCCAAGGACGGGGAAAAGCCTGATGGGCGGGGACACGGAGAATCGCCTGTGGCGGGCTAAAAAGCGTTTGGAAGAACTCGAATACTACCAAAATGCGTCAGACTCACGGCAGGGATTTTACACCTCAAAGTTTTATGTGGATTCCGTACTCGCGGGCGAACCTGTTTTGCCGTCGACCACACAACGTAAGTATTTGGCCCGGCGGAACGCGTCACACATCCAGGGCTACATCGAGGACCTCCGTCCAATTTTGGACGATATTCCCGAAACCCTGGGTTCCAGAAGCCTCCGGCCACATCCGGTTGACGTCGCCATTATTGCCGATGAGTTTCTTTACAAGAGCTTCGACTCAACCGCCAAACTGAGCTACGTAACCCCGGAAAACTACCAAGAGATCGCCGACAATGCCGGGCTGCTGCTCATAGCGAGTACTTGGCGTGGACTCAGAGGTGAATGGAAAAGCCTTGCGACCCCGGAGTCGAAGAAGAGGAAATTTCTTCTCGAAGAGGTTGTTCCATACTTCAAGGCCAAAGGGACACCAGTTGCCTTTTATTCCAAAGAGGATCCGCCAAACTACAGCCAATTCCTTAGCATCGCCAAGGCAGCCGACCATGTGTTCACCTGCGCGGCAGAAAGCGTCGTTGATTACACCCGGGATTGCCCGGAGGCAACTTCCATTGGTGTGTTGAGCTTCGGTGTAAATCCTTATCACCACTCACCGGTGTACTCACGCCGACACCGTCTCCCGGATGTATTGTTCGCTGGCTCATGGCACACGCAGCGGTATCCCGCACGACGGTCGGGAGCGAGAGCCATCTTTGATGGCGTCCTCGAATCGTCTCGAGACCTCGTGATCATTGACCGCAACTGGTCGCTGGAAAACAGCAGGTACTTTTTCCCCGAAGAGTACCTTCAGCATGTGGTGCCCACGGTTGACCATGATCTGCTTTTGAAGCTCCAGCGGATCTCCGACTTCAATATCAACCTGAACTCCGTCATATCCAGCGCTTCGATGTACGCGAACCGGGTTGTTGAGCTCCAAGCCATGGGGTCGATGGTGTTGTCGAACTACAACGTGGGTGTAAACAACAGATTCCCTAACGTGTTGACGGCGCAGACAACGTCCGACGTTCGCGACGTTTTGGACGGAATGTCCAAGACCAGCCTCTACGAGATACAAATGGAAGGCCTCAGACGGGCCTATACCGATCATCTTGCTCATGATCGCATGGGAGAGATCTTGGAGGCCGCAGGCCTGTCAGCGGGGGCTTCTCCGGTGCGGGTGTGCGCTGTCATGGAGTCGCCTTCCGAGGAACTGCAACGCTCCGTTCGGGAGCAGACCGTCAGTGGAATCGAAACGGTTAGCCCGGAGCAGTTGCGCCAACGGTACAGGGAGTTTGATATAGCCGTACCCGTTTCGGATCGGTTCAGGTACGCCCCGACGTATGTTGAGGATTTGGTCAACGCCTTCAAGTACGCAGATGTTGATTTCGTCACGAAATCACTGACGAATACCGGTATGGACACAGACCTAATGCCCGAGCATGAGTCGTTTTCCACCTTGCCAGAACCTTCTGCTGGCGCATTGTGGCTCGCCTCCGATGCCGGCGAAGCGTATCTTCGAGGTGATCGCGTTCAAGGCAACGGCTACGTACTCGATCCGTTGGGCATTGCCGGACGTGCAGATCACTTGGTGCTGGCTGATTCGACGCCGGTTACCTCCGAAGCGATACTCTCCGTCATCGTACCCGTTCATAACAACGGCCCGTTCCTTCTTCATAAGTGCATTAGGTCCCTCGAACGCTCATCGATCTTCGCCAAGATGGAGATCATTCTGGTTGACGACGGATCTACCGATCTGCGCACGCATCAAATACTCGATGAACTGGCAGAGCGGTACAGCCAGGTAACTGTCTTCAAATTTGGGGATACTGGTTCCGGTAGTGCGTCCCGGCCACGAAATAAGGGGCTGGAGTTGTCAACAGCACCTTGGGTAACTTACTTGGACCCAGACAATGAAGCGATCTATGACGGCTATGCAAAGCTGGTGCAGCTCGCTGTTGATGAATCGCTGGACTTGGCATTGGGCGACATGCTCAGATACTCGGACGGCATCAGGACTTTCCACAACTCCCGAAAACTGGGCCGCCAATTGGACATCTCGCTCGTAGAGGGCGATGGTTTGTCGGAAAGTCTCCTCAGTCGCTTGGACTTCTATCCGATGAGCATCCAAGCCGCCGTGCTCAATTCGGCGTGGTTGAAGAACCTTCACCTTGAGCAGCCCGTAGGAGCACTTGGACAGGATTCCTTCTTCTTCCAGCAGTTGGTACATTACGCCCGCAGAATAGACGTCCTCGAAGTGCCGATACACATCTACTACGGTGCGGTGGAGAATTCTGTGGTAAATACACTCGGTCCCCGGTTCTACCGAAAGTATTTGCCCCTGGAGACGGCCCGCGCCGCGTGGCTTGAGGAAGTCGGACTGATGCCGGACTACAAAGCAGGTCGCGCCCAGACCTTCATGAAGCACTGGTTTATCCATAAACTCAAGCGTGTCCCGGAAGCCGACGTCGCTGAATGCGTTGAGTTGATCCAGCAAATTGGGCAGATCTACGCACCCATAACCTGGGAGGATCCTGAGGTATCGGCGATTATGGCGGGTGACACTACAGCACTCCACCCTGCCTAGGTGGCTCTTACTGGTTTGTGGTGGATGTTCTGTCGCGTCGGATGTGCACGCCGATGTTCTGGCGGCACTGCGCAACAGGATACGTGTTTTGTAGTTCGGGGAATTCGTGAATCCTCGGCGGATCCTTTTGGTGGCTTCCCGGCGATAAGTGAAGGAGTGGCCGGCAGGGCCAGCGCCGCGGAATTCAACCGCTGGACCAACCAGCCTGAGACTCCGAGCGAAGCGGCAGCTCGGCGGCCCATCTCGAACCGATCACGGCGGCGACCAAGGGGGCGCGGAGCCTGCGGGTGGACGTGCCCGGCGCAGGACCCGGCTTCGCATCACAGGACGGGGAAAGCCTTTCAGTTTTCAAGACACGGAAACCGTTTCAACACGAATTAAAGCGAGCCGCCTAAGCGCCGCATGACAGATGCCCCCACCCGCTCTAATGGTGGGAGCATCTGTGTCGCTTATGGTTACTTATGTTTGTGCATGTCGAAGCGTTCCAGCATTAGTCGCTCATCCTCATACGCCGGATGGCCAGCCCAAAGCGTCGGAGCATGCCGCCATTTATCGAGGTAATAACCCAGGATCTCGCTACCAGACTGCTCTACGATCTTCGTGAGCGTGTCGATGTGGATGAAGTGGTAGACGTTGAATTGCCGGCCGGTGAGTTTCTTGGAGAAATTGGTGGGGTGCGCAACCATCTCCGCAGCAATCCACGGCACCGCAACGTCAAGAAGGTTTTCGCCGGGCAGGAGATCGAACTCTTTAAGGTGCTTTTGACCGGTCACCTTCGGCACACTCCCGAACGGGTTGTACGTCGTCTCGCCAATGGACACTTTGATTTGCGCTGCGCGTTCAGCCTTGACCTTCAGCAGAAGCCTGTTAGGTGAAGGCCACGAGAACCTGCTCAAACGAACCTTGACGCGCCCCATCTTGCCATCCCGAATGGCCAACGGGCCAGCCTTGAGAGCTTCACCCGCTTGGTCGCCGTCGACGTTCGCAGCAAAGATGCCGGCCGATGGGACAACCACTTGGCAGTCCGTCACTTCCAGGTCGGAGCCCGCAGCCACGAGCTGAAACGTGGCGTCGCCTTCGAGCTTGTAGCGGGAGTTGGCGAGCTCAGGTACGTCGTAGAGGCCGATGACGCTTTCCATGCCCCGAACGGACTTATGGAAAACGTCCCAATCGCCGTCGTCGTTGGTGGTTTTCGCCACGTCCAACAGGATGCACGTCGCTGTGGTCCACCCGTTCAGAGTGCAGTTCGGGAAGGTCGCCGGGTATTCTTCGATAATCAGTCCGCCGTCGCTTGTGTACCGGGCCACGCCGCCGTCCTCTACGGGGATGGTCAAGCTAGTCAGGACAGCCTTCAGTGGTCCCCGGAAACGTTCGGTATCTGGGTAGGCCAGGAGCTTACTGAGGACGTCCACGTAACGAGACTGCGTGAGGCCGCTGTACCAGGTGCCTTTCTTACTGGAGACCTTGGCCCGTTCCTCGTCATAGTTGAATACCAAGCCGTCGTGCAAAGGCTCCATCATGGCGACGGAGGTGTCAGCGACCCGAATGGCAGCTTCGAGGAATGCGGGATCCTTGGTGAGACCATACTGGATCAGGTAATCAGTGATGACGTACGGGCCGTAGATCGGGTGCGCCATGAGCACACCATCAGTCCTGCGGCCAGGGTATCCGTTGGGCAGGAACTCAATCCTGTAGTAATCCCAAATCGCCTTACGTTCCATACGAAGGGGCGGCAAACCGACCTCGTATTCATTGGTCACATACTCGGCGGCTGAGCCCATGAGTTCCCCAGTTGTTAAGTCGAAATTACTAAGGACTAACGTTACCTGCTGGAACAGACGTGCCCCGTGTTCAGACGGGAATCACCGTCACATTATCGCTGCCTGATCGATGGCGCCTGATCAAGCAAGCACTGACTTGCATTGAGGAGTGACGTTTCGAAGTATCCATACTGCGGGAATCCTAGACGACGCTATCGAAGGTGAATCTGCTCCGGAACACGTGGTGACGTGTTTTCCTGGCCTCCAAACAGACGGACCAAACACCCTCGCGGGTTCCGTCCTCGACTGACCGCCAGCCTCGGAGAGGGTTTTCGGATTCACGTACTGGGCCCTGGACAGCAACGCCGGGTTCCGTAGTCAGTGTCAGGTGCCACTCTGCACCTGCGGGCGACCAAGTTAGCCCTGCGGGAGTGGATGGTTCAAATTCCAACGACCCAGCGAGATTGAACCAAACCTGGTAGTCCCGTTTGGCGGCGTCTGTGGACTGCACGTCATCTGTGACGGTGAGACCAATGCCTGGCTTCAACTCAACCACCCTGCGGTGGGACCATCCTCCATGGTCCATACGGCCATGCAGGACGAACACGTCGCCCACTTGCTCGCACAGTCCAAGACCGGAGCCTGCAGGGGCGCGACGCCGGTCGTGGTTCCTGCCATTGGCGGTCACCGTATTATGAGCCATCGTAGATTCGACAAACCGTCGGAAGGGATCGGCATAGTAGAAGCCGTCTGCCCGAAGCGGCGAGTCAACGGGCAGTTGTGCTCCGTACCCGAAACGGCCGCCTTCGACAAGTATTTCCTGCCCGCGGTCATACCAGACGAAGTTGAGATCGTCCGCGTGTTTGTGAGCCCTGCCGTGGAACGCCGCTGTGAAAGCGAGATAAGACGAAGTTGACTCTCTTAATTCTCCTCGCGGCTGAGGTGAACGGACAAAGGCGTAGCCTGACTCCGGAAATACCCCTAGCTCTGTCGGGCAAGCTTGACCGAATGAACCCCCCGACATCAGAAAGTTGGTTTCGGGGCTCAGAGTCAGAGGATGACTCCCGTCAATCATGTTGACGTACGGCGTATCACCCAACTGGACCAACGAACCATTGGGTTGGATCATCCAGCCGAGCAAATCGGCAGCCTTGCGCAACCGGCCTGTCAGCTCGGCATCTTCGATGAGGCCGTTGTCCACAGCAATCTGGAAGGATTGCATGAGCATCCGATGGTATTCGGGGGAGTGCTCGCTGTGGCCGCCGTCTGGAAGGAACTGCGTTCGGATCATGACTGCCAGCCGGTCGCGGCCTTCCTCAGCCATTCCGCTCATCTCTGGCACGGCTTCGAGAGCTACCCCGAGTACCGTTTGACCAATAGCCACAAAATAACCGTGGTTGGTGCGTGGATTGAACGAGCTTTCCTGACCGAATTCGAGCCTGTGCCTGTCTACCGCACTGAGCAAGGAGCGCAGTTCCTGAATAGCTATGCCGTTTCTTGCCCCCAAATAGATAAGACCTGCGAGGCGAAGAGCGCGCTGTCCAAGAGCCATGTTGTACCAGACAATTGCGTTGTCAGTCTCTTGGCCGGAATACCTTTCCGACCAAGAGACTGCACGATCCATGCACCAATCAAGGAATGCCTTGTCGCCAGTACGGATAAACTCCTGAATTGGCCTGTCCATGAATTTCCAGCCGTGAAGCTGGGAACCCCAGCTTCTGTCGTCCGCGCAGAGATCATCCCAAGCGAGTGGCAGCGAGAGATCCACTCGATCGTAGTCTCCGGCCTTCCAACCGTTGTTGATGACATCCGAATCAGAATCACTGACCAAGCTGTCGAACCAAACTGCATCCGAAAGATCGGGGCGGTGGCTTGAAGCGACCCATTGCCGAAGCGCTTCAATATCAGCGTCCGTTAATTGCTGGAACAGCAACTCAGACGCGGATTGCATTCGCCGCCAGATTCACATACTGGCTGTTATAGACAGCCGCGTTGGCTTCCCACGAGCGGCTTTCACGTACCCAAGCCGCGCCGGCGGCTGCCATCTGGCTCCGTGTCTCAGGGCTTGAAACAAGTTGGGAAAGTACGTCCGCGAGTGAGTCACTGTTTCCAGCTTGGAACAAAGCAGCCGAGCCGCTTGCCTCCGCAATCTCCTTGAGTGCGTCGACGTCGGACATGACAATCGTTCGTCCCGTTGCAAAGGCTTCAAAGGGCTTCAGAGGCGTGACCAGCTGGCATACAGCTGCTGCCGTGCGTGGGACAACGAAGATGTCGATGAGCCCGTAGTAGTCCAGAATGTCCTCGTGAGGCACGCGTCCTGTGAAGAGTGCATCGTGAAGTCCCAACGACGCGGCTGTGGCCTTGAGGGAGTCGAGGACCGGCCCATCGCCTACAACCAGGAGCCGGACAGGAACGCTCAGGCGTTCGCGCAGCTGTCTGAACGCATCGATAAGTACAGGTACGCCTTCATACTCAACCAGCGATGAAATGTAGCCGATGACGATCTCGTCGCTTTGTATGCCTAGCCTGCCAGCCAGCTCGGCATTTCGTGTTTGAATCGGGAATTGGTCGCCGCTGACTGCGTTCGGCACCACAGACGTCTTATCCTCGGGGCAGCCTTCAGCTGTAATTCGGCGTTTCATGACCTCTGCGAGGGTGAACACATGGTCCGCTGCTTCCCTGCAGTCACGCTCGCGTTCTCGACGCCACGCATAGGTGTCAGGGGTGCCCCAGCGATTGCTGAAGGCCTCGATGTCTTCGATACCGCTGGCTTGGGCCATTCGGGAAAGCCAAGACTCTTCCCAGAAGCCGCGGCTTTCGTAGATCACAGGAATCCCGAAATAGTCACCAACAGCCCTGGCGGAGAGGGCATTGAAGAAGTCCGAGTGAGCATGGAGAACAGCAGGACGTACCTCTGCAACCACGCGCGCGAGTTCCTCGACGTTGGCGCTCAGCCAGGTAGTCAAGGGAGTATTCAGTCGGATAGGTCCCGAGGGGAGATGGTAAGTGACACCGTCAACCTCCATCTGCGCGGCTGCGTCGGCGTTCACTGCATCGCCGACCTGATTGCAGACGTGTACTTCCAACCCGGATTGGATCTGTGCTAAGGCCGTATAGTGCGTGCGCAGCGTATACCCCGACTGTGTAGTCGGGAGAACTTTGCCCACTACGTGAAGGATGCAGTTCGGTTCGGGAGTAAAGAGCTCGTACGGTCCTTGTGGCTCAGGCTTGAAGGCACCGGAGAAGATTTTGACCTCTTCATCGCGTAACGCGATTGCACTGGCCAATTTCTCATTATGCTTACGGCCAAGTACCACCCGCAGTACGTGCTGGCTCTTGGCTGTATAACCGAGTTTGCGCAGCTCGCTTGCCAGACCTCGCATTGACGTCATATTGATCTTCTCAAAGCTCGAGTGGGCTTCGAGCATCTCGTAGACCGCCAACGGCTTTGCGTTGAACTGTGTCTCGGCAAGCCTCTTGACCTCGGAACCGGAGAAGGAGTGCCAGTTTCTGCCGTCAAGCGCTACAAGATTGAACTGCCGTTCGAGATGGCGTTCTTCAGCTTCCTGAACCCTTTGTTCTTGTTCGGATTTGAGGTCCTGGACGAGCTGCAGCAAGCGCTCTTGCTCTGCCTCGAGCTCAGGATTGGGGGTGGATACTGTCCTTGATGCGTTTCGGACCTCATCAGTCAACTGAGTAGTGGAGGCTTTGTGGGCTTTCCCCAGTGCAGTCAACTGGGTTGTGGAGGCTTTGTGGGCTTCCTTCAGATCCGTGATCTGTGCCGTGGTCGCGTTCTGGGCCTCCCCCAGATCGGTTAACTGCCGTTGCAGGGTAAGCAGGTACTTCTTAATTGAGGCTTGCGACTCGCGCTGCAAGCGACGGTTCTCCTTCAGCCTCCCGATCACGCCGGTGCTGGCAAGGCTGAAGGCGACAATAGCCACAATAAACAAAACGATGATGACCACCGCGCTTGCTGTCGACGCTGCTTGCGGCAGTAGAGCCAACAACGTACCAACGAATATGAAGGCAAAACCCGCAACAGCGGAAAGGCCTATGGTCCTGTCAGAACTAAGTCTTCTGTTAGTGTGCAACGTGTTTCCTAAGTCAACGAAATCTGGTCGGTGCAAAAGTGTTGCATCAGTTGATTAATGAATTAGCACTCTTCGCAAAGTGCTCCAGGGCGGCAGAGCGGAAATGGGCATAAAGCTCGGCTTTAGCGGCCACGTGTCCAGGACCCCACTCAACATCAACGAATTCGATACGGTCTTCGTGGTTACTGTGTTCAGACTCCAGCATTAAACGGAACGGATTACGGTGTTTCGTCACGTGGTGGGTATCGCCTGTGTTCTGGACGTAGAGGATACGGGGGAGGTGTTCCAGCAGCGCATATGTTTCGACCACTGAGGTGGAAAGCCTGAAGGCGCGTGCTTCTTCCACATCGACATCAGACTTCAAACACGTGGAGAGAGCGACATCTGCGCTGGTCCGGAAGTATTCCCTTACATCAGTTTGGGGGTTGAAGACCAGCGCGACGGAATCGGGGAGGTAGGCGGCAACCTGCAGGGCAGTGAATCCTCCGCCCGAACTGCCAGACAGAAGGACGCGCTGGGCATTCGTTTCGAGCTGAAGCTTGCGGATGCACTCAGCCATGTACCGATGGACATTGATACTGCCATCTCCGAGGTACCACGAGAGGGTCATGTTCTTGTTGAGATCCAGTGAGGGATCCTGGAAGACGGCATGGTTGCCCCCCTCCATGAGCTCGGAAGTCAGCCCTTGGAAGAAGGGCAACGTTGTCTTGGTTCTATTGATCGCGCCATGGAACCTGACCGACAACAGATCAGACGGCCCACGTCCTACAGCGAAAGGTAGAACAAGGCCTCCCAGGTTGGCGGAGTAAATCTTGGACTTCTCGCCGTCCTCGAAGCCGATCTCATTCGGAGAGCTGATGGTCTGGATCTGGCGGCCGTAAGTCTTGGAGCGAAGATCAATGCCGGTCCAGGCGATTAGCGGTTCACGCATCACGCCCAAAGCACTGTTGTTCAACTCAATTTCCTCGGTGAGGTCGTTGCCCATGAGATCGACGATGCCCGTACGCAGGCCTTGATCGTCGCTCGAGTTGTCGGCGGCGTCGAGAAGAAGGTTGAGTAGGATGCTCAATGCTTCCAGCCGTGCACTACGGGTGTTGTCCTGTCGGGCAACCCATTCCTTCAACTGGCCCCAGTACCTCGTCGTGAACAGGCCGTCATCTGGTTTGGGCGCTGACCAAACGGCGCCTGCATCCCGGCAGAGGTCCATGGTCTTGAGCCAGGCTGACCTCACGTCGTCCAGCTCCGAGGAAATGGTTCCTCCCTCGCCGAGGGTGACGGCAACGCGGTCCTCTTCCACGGTCAGGTTGAACTGGTAACGCCCGGAGAGGGCGCTCAAGGCTATCCGCCCGCCGGTCGCATCCATCTTCTTAACAGAGAAGTTGCCCGATTGCGGCGCAGCGATGATGGTGATGAATCGGAAGCGCCGCCCGCTCTGTGTCGCGGAAACGACCTGGGTTGGCAGTTTCTCCATCCATTTTCTGGACATCCAGCCGTCAAAGGGATCTTCCGAACCCTTCACAGTTGAGATGGCAGGCGCGTTGCCCTTCCAAAGGAGGAAGGAGGACGTGCCGTCGCGATCCAATCGCAGTCCGCCAGGGATATCCTCCACCGCGGTGTCGGTGTCAAGGTGCCAGCGCTGCCTGGCGGAGACCTCGTCGGTACTGAATACGTTGTCTATGACCAGAAAGAACTCGCCACCACGGCAGTAGACGACACGCCTCTTCAGTTCGACGCCTTTATACCCGGAATCCGCGAAGGTGAAGTCGTCAACTTCATCGCTGGTGAATGACCGGATCAGCGCCACTTCGGTCTTGGGGTTGTATACCCTATCCTCGATTTGCACTACGTTGTGCCCAAGCCGGGACAAGCAGTAGTCGCGCATGGCATCTTTTTTGTACGCGTACTTACCGGCGTCAACCAACCATGGATGGCCGTTTGAGTGAAGGGTCAGGGAAGCGCCATCTTGATGACCATGAACGCGGTTGGCTTTGCCGTAGGACAGGGAATAGAAGGTTTCCTTCTTGAAATCGCGTTCGTGATCACCCCAGCCGCTGCGCCCGAAGACATAACCCTTCTGATAAATCTTTGTGAGCTCGGCGGGTGGTTGTCCCGTAGCACCTTCAGATTTCACGTAATCCAATTCAGGGGACGACAAGGCGCCCGGAGTGGTGGCTTCAGTGTCACCAATCAATTCGAAGGTGCCGTCGGGCTTTGTGGCGTGAGCAAGTTCCAAGTAGGCGAGATTCAGCCTGTCGGCGGAGGCCGGACGGACTACGCCTTCCACATCCAGACGTTTGAACGCCTCTTCCCACCACACGAGGTTGTTCTTGTGGTAGCCAATGGCCCCTTCGACATTTACGCCCTGTTCGTCGTAGTTTTCCTCGAACAAGCTCGTGAGGCGCTGAATTGCCAGTTGGGTCCATTCCTCGTTGCCAAGGGCTGAGCCGATGACGAAAAGAGCTTGGTGCTGGTGCAGGGCATGATTTGAGTGACCGAGATGTTTGGAGTCAGCAAGCCACAAGCCGTGTGCATGGATTGACTCCGCCAGCCATTGATCTTCGCCCTCCTGAACCAGCGGGAGGCCAAATGTCAGCACCATGGCACGTAGGGCTTCCACCATGTCAGCCCATGCATAGCTGACAAAATTGCCCTGTTGGTCCTTCTGCTTCGGGTCCGACTGAGGATTGGCTTCAATCCACGACCTGCACGTTTGGAGCCAAAACTTCTGTGCTTCCTGGTCTCCAGCCATTGCTACCCTGCGGACCGGCTCCAACCAGCGCAGCATGTGAAGTTGGGCCCGCCAGTTGCGTTGCCCGAACGGATCTGCGTTCCAGTCGATGCCGTCCTGGAAATTCCATGTCGGGTGTGGACGCATGCTGAGCTTGCCGCTGATGATTTCGTCAGCCAGTGCGCGGTCCGTTGACCTCTTCCTGAACATCTCTCCGAACGTCTGGCGACGAACGACGTCGAGATCTACTGTGTGGGTGGTCATGCGATTCCTTACGCCATAATCGGGCTATCTGCCCCTGAACGGCCACATTCGAGCACTATCTTAGGTGAGCGCCGCCAAGAGCAACTGTCACATGCAGAGTGGGGACTATGTGCGACGGCCGCCCGGAGGCAAGAGTTCCTACCCTCAACGGATAGGGAGCTGCCCTGGCTGGACAGGCCAGCCAGGGCAGCTTCAAATCAGCTTACGAATTCCGGGATGCGTGAGCCGGTCCCAAGCAGCTGGGCCACAGCTGCAACTGTCCGCTCGGCAGCCTTGCCGTCACCGTAAGGGTTCACGGCGTTTGCCATTGCGTCGAATGCGTCCTGTTGATTCAGGAGGCGGTCCACTTCCTTGACGATCTTCTCTTCGTCCGTGCCGATAAGCGTCACGGTTCCGGCATCAACGGCTTCCGGCCGCTCCGTGTTATCGCGCATGACCAGAACGGGCTTACCAAGGCTGGGCGCCTCTTCCTGGACTCCGCCGGAGTCTGTCAGAACGATGTGCGCCAAGGAGAGCATCCGGGTGAATTCGCCGTAAGCCAAGGGCTCAGTGACGATGACGTTCTCTTTGCCTTCCAGAGCGGGTAGAACCGCTTCGCGAACGACAGGGTTCTTGTGGGCCGGCAACACAATCACGAGTTCCGGCTCTGCTTCGGCGATGCGAGCCAAAGCGCGTCCAACACCGCGCATCGCATCGCCCTGGTTCTCGCGGCGGTGCGTCGTCACGAGTAGGATCCGGCGGCCGCTGGCAGCAAGCTCCTCCAGTTGCGGATCGGAGAACGGGATGTGCTTGTCCACGGTGGTCAGAAGTGCGTCAATGACTGAATTGCCAGTGACGACGATATCGCTTTCGGAAATCCCCTCGGCCAGCAGGTTGGCGCGGCTGACACTGGTCGGGGCCAAGTGGAGGCTGGAGATCTGGCTCGTAATCTTGCGGTTTGCTTCTTCAGGGAAGGGCGAGAACAGGTCACCGCTCCGGAGTCCGGCCTCTACGTGCACCACAGGGATGCCGTGGTAGAAGGCAGCGATGGCGCCGGCCGTGGAAGTGGTGGTGTCACCTTGGACAATGACTGCATCGGGCTTGTTGGCAGCAAACAGTTTGTCCAAGCCGTCAATCGTGCGGGTCATGATGGCAGACAACGATTGACGTTGCTGCAGAATGTTCAGATCGTGGTCCGGGACGATTCCAAACAACTCGTTGACTTGGTCCAGCATCTCGCGGTGCTGACCAGTGACGGTCACTACGCACTCGAAGTCTGCAGACTCTTGAAAGGCGGTGACGATCGGAGCCATTTTGATGGCTTCCGGACGTGTACCGAAAATTGGCATGACGATGGGCATGGATTCCCCCGAGAAAGGCAGTGGCTGACCAGCCGATGCTATCGCACCGCCCCTCGAGGTCCTTAATTAGGAATGACGCAATATGGTGCTTAGCGGCCAAACATCAAGGTCAGAGCCAGAATCGGAATACTCAGAGAGACAAGCGTCACAACGGCGAAGGCTACAAAGCGCTTGCGACGAAGACTGACATCCTTGGACGGGGTCGAGGGAGGCTCCGGGGTCTTTCCTGCAGGCGCCTTCACCGCAGGCCGGGGCGAAGAGATTCGGTTCACAGCCGCGGGCCGCGTGTGCCCTAGCATCGTCTCACTGCGCTGATGCCCAGGCAGGAGCGAAGAGGGAACGTCACCCCTGAAACGGCGCCGTCGCATGTGGCGCGGAGAAGGCGAAAGGGTCGCTGTTCGGGAAACAGGGTTCGTCACTTCATCACTCCTCGGGTGCGTTGAACGAGACAGGGCTACGGTCAATTCTTGCATCTGGGAAGTCGAGTGACACATCCGACCGCTTGGGTAGTGGGTCAAAATGCCATCCAAACGACGTCTTACGTATTCAGGCATAGCGACGGCGGCCGCTTCACCGGGGTGGGCGGCCGCCATCGAGCAGTATGCTAACCGCGATCGGAATAGAGGGCGTCGTTCCTCACACCCGAACCGTTGGTTACGTTGATGAAGTAGTTCTTGCCCGAGCCCAGGGAGGTGCTGCCAAGTTTTGCTGTCACCGACTCAAGAAGTGGGTTGATGCCCAGCTGCTTCCCGTACGTTCCGTTGAAGCTCGTAGCTGTTACGGTCTTGTCGAACACCTTCCCATAAGCATCGGTCCACTTGACCTGTACCGTCCCACCGCTCAAGTTTTGACCTGTGACCAACACGTCACCGTTCCCGTAAAAAATGGAGTCAGTAATTACGGGAGTCGTGCTGGTGGTCTTTAGCCGCTCCAGCATCGGCGCATACGTCCCAGTGCATGTGAAGTATGGATCCCACATGAACGAAATGACCTTCCGAGGGGTGTTGCCCAGCTGCTGGAGTTGCTTGTTCATTCTTGATTTCGTTGTCTGACCGCGCAGGCTGTTGTCGCAAGGATTCTGCGTAGTCGCCGGCGCCATGCCTTCCAGGTTCGCCCATAGCTCCGCCCCGGTACCCTCCACACCTTCAGCCAGGGCTGTGAAGTAATCACGCGTTGGTGCCAAGTACTTGCCACCCCATGTTCCGCTGCCCACTATCGCGGCGGCGTACTGATCCACGCTGTTTCCGGATTCACTTCCGAAGAATGAAGCGCCCTTGCCGGTACCCATGCCGTCTTGGACCGCGATCGCGAGATCCACCCCATTTGCAGTGTTGGCAATGTTCTCGACTGCTTCGCGAGCCTGATCGACTGTGACTCTGCCTGAGAAGGCGCTACGCGAGTCGATATACGGGCTGACAATAGCTGACCGAGTTGGCTGGTACTGGGCAATCCTCGAGTTCTGGATTTCGTACACCGTCAGGACGGCATCCCAGACGGCCCCATTGCTGAGCGGCATCTCCGTGTGGTGGTAAAAACCCGCCAGCCCTGGAACGTCGTTGACTTTCGCTTGATAGAGCAGGAACCGCGCAGTGAAAAGTGAAAACGTTGTTTGGTAGGAGAGATCCGGCAAATATGTTAGGTCGGTCCTCTTGACCGGCGAAGGCAGACCCGCGTAATACTTCATGCCCAGACTGGTGGCCGTCTTCCCCAATGAAATGGAGATTGACGACGTTCCACCCGTTATCACCACCACGTCATAGGTATTTGTAGGGGAGGTGCAACCGCTTCCTTGGGTGGGCAGCAGCAGTATGGTGTATTTCGTGGTGCCACTGGTGACGGTCTTATCACGTGCGCACAGCAGGGCCGGTGAGCCCCATGAGCTGTTGTCCGAGTAGATAAAGTAGCGGTTTACGCTGACCCCTGAAGCAGCTGCTTTTGCACAGTTGACCCCTGATATCGTGCACCCGGCTGGGATCGTAGACAACGTTGCAGGCTTGAGCAGTGAACCGAAGGTGATCACCGTGTCGCCACCGACAGACTTTATGTCTGTTAGTTTTTTCAAATTGTTTGCATCGCTGGTGCTGCCATAGATGAAGTAGCCGCTGATGGGATATACGGGAGGGGTTGCAGCTTGGGCAGGGGACCCGTGCAGAACACCGAGCACCAGGACTGCCGCTGCCATAAGGCCGGCTATAAGGTGACGGGACCTGCGGGGAGGGAAAGGTGTTGGCTCTGCTCTGAAAGTGGCCACGGAGGATCCTTGGGCTCGTAGGGTGAGACCTTGGACCTATGGCAAAAGGATGACTTGCTGCATCCCCAAAACTCAATACTTTGACCAGAACTTTCAACTAACCCAAAAAGTTTGCAAAGCGCATGAATGGTTTTGCCCTGGAGCCGTCAGCGATCTATAGCGCGTTACATGTTTTGTCATATCCCAGCCAAGTCGGTGGACCCGGTTTTATCTACTCGAGCATTCCGGTCGGATCCACGTGTCAATCAACCCACCGGTTTCCACCACGAACCGGTCCAGCCAAGATCCCGATGAGAGGTCCGGCCGGGACCCAACCATCTGCACCTCGACGGACGTGCATTGGCCAATCAGGGTGCCAGCACGCATCAGGTGATACTCCGACGTCACAACGGTCACGGACTTCCACCCATGTTCCGCAATCAATGCGCGAAGTGCCTCGGCCTCACCCCTCGTATTCAGCGGAGATGGACGGAAGCAAACAAGATCAAGATCGCCTTCGCCAGCATCCTCCTGGCAAAGCGCGTCACCCTCCACGTTGCCGGCCAGACCCGTCGTTGAGACGACCAGAACAGGGATATCCAGTTTCTGCTGCAGCTTCTGGGCCACCGGCAGCCGTTCCTTGCTCATGCCGCCCAACACCACGATCGCGTCCGTGCGGTGAGGCGTTGCCTGCGGAGGGTTGTAGAAGAACTGAAATGCAGCGGTCAGCCACAGCAGCGCCGCCATGAAGCACGCCGCCACAACAACGCCCATGACACGCGTGGCGGAGGCAGTTTTGAGGGGCACGGGGACAGTCTAAGGTTCGGAAATGGGTGCTCCCTCCCAGCAAAAGGACCGTTCAAGGCCACTAGCGGGTATCAACATCCTCAAAGACAAGGAAAGTCTGGGTATCCTGCACGCCGTCCATGGACTGCAATTGGTCGAAGATCACACGCCGGAGGTGGATGTTGTCCGTTGCCCGGACCAAAAGGATGACGTCGAAGTCTCCGCCCACCAGGGCAATGTGGTGGATCTCGGGGATCGCGCGCAGCTGTTCCTTGAGTTCGCGCCACGAGTGCTGCTGAACTTTCAACGTCACGTAGGCCGAGGACCTAAGGCCGGCTTTGATGGGATCCACCAGGGCCGTGAACTTGGTCAGCACACCTTCGCCCGTGAGGCGGGCAATCCTTGTGTAGGCGTGGGCGCGGCTGATGTGCACGTTCTCGGCCACCTGCGTGATGGACATGCGCCCGTCGGTGGTCAGTTCGCGGATGATGTCCCGGTCCACACTGTCCAGCGGTACGGCGGTCTGCTCCGCCTCGACCTCGCTCACTGGCTCTCCAATTCGTCTACAGCACGGGCACGTTACCCGGATCACACTTACAATTCGTCTTTCAGAATACCTACTTTAGGCAAGGGCTTCCATGATTCAGCGGAAAGCTGGATACGAAACATCGCTGGGGAACATACTGGAAGCACATAGTGGCTAGAGAAGGACGGACCAATGACGATCCATGCAGACCACTCTGCGCCGGAAACGGCTGTAGAGGACCAAGCTGCTGACGTTCGGACAAAATTCGGCATCAGCGTTGAGGACTACATGCTCCCCGCCCGGCACCAGATCCAAATGGTGAACCCGGACGGCACCCTCCGCTCCCATGACGAGCAGGGCACCGAACCCGGCCACGAGTACCCCACGCCCAGCGACGCCGAACTGATGGCCGCTTACGAGAAGCTAGTCGTCGGACGTCGCGTCAACGACCAGAACTCAGCCCTCGTCCGGCAGGGCCGTATGGCCGTCTACCCCTCAAGCCACGGCCAGGAAGCCTGCCAGGTTGCAGCTGCCATGTGCCTCAGCGAAGGTGACTGGCTGTTCCCCACCTACCGTGACGCCGTCGCCGTTATGACCCGAGGGGTGGACCCCGTTGAGGTGATGACCATCTTCCGCGGCGACTGGCACGGAGGGTACGACCCCAAGGAACACAACGTCGGCATCCAGTGCACGCCGCTGACCACACAGCTGCTGCACGCCGTCGGCGTCGCGCATGCTGCCAAGCTGCGCGGTGAAGACACAGTAGTGATGGCCATGTGCGGTGACGGCGCCACCAGCGAAGGGGACTTCCACGAGGCCCTGAACTTCGCCGCTGTGTTCCACCTGCCTGTCATCTTCTTTGTGCAGAACAACAAGTACGCCATCTCCGTGCCGCTCAGCCACCAGTCCGTGGCGCCGTCCCTGGCTCACAAGGCTGTGGGCTATGGCATGGCCGGTGAGCGCGTTGACGGCAACGACCTCGTCGCGCTGCTCGCAGTAATGGACCGCGCAGTGAAGCTGGCGCGCGAAGGATCGGGCCCGCTGCTGATCGAGGCCCACACCTACCGCATGCAGGCCCACACCAACGCCGACGACGCCACCCGCTACCGCCCGGACAGCGAAGTTGCCGAATGGCAGGCAAAGGATCCGCTGGCACGCATGAAGTCCTATCTCTCGGACAAGGGCCTCCTGGACGATGCCGCCAGCGAACGGATTGCCGAGCATGCCGAAGACGTCGCCACCCAATTGCGCGAGGGGCTGGGTGAGGACGTGCCGGTGCAGCCGCTGGATCTCTTCAAGTACGTCTTCGCCAAGCCCACCCCGCAGCTGAAAGAACAGTCCGAGCTGCTCGCCAGCGAACTCGCCCGAGAGGAGAGCGCAAAATGACCGTCACCACCACCGTTAACGGCAACGTCAGCGCCGCTACCGCCAGCGCCGCCGCGTCCGCTGCGGCCACTGCCGAAGCCACCGGACCACAGAGCCTCACCATGGCCAAAGCGCTCAACACCGCTATGGCCGACGCAATGCGCGCCGACCCGTCAGTCCTGGTCTTCGGCGAGGATGTCGGCATGCTGGGCGGCGTCTTCCGCATCACAGACGGACTCATGTCCGAATTCGGCGAACAACGCTGCTTCGACACTCCGCTGGCGGAATCCGGCATCGTAGGTATGGCTGTGGGCATGGCCATCAATGGCATGCGGCCCGTCATCGAAATGCAGTTTGACGCCTTCGCTTACCCGGCCTTCGAACAGATCGTCAGCCACGTCGCAAAAATGCACAACCGCACCAAGGGCAAGCTCAAAATGCCGATGGTCATCCGTGTTCCATACGCCGGCGGCATCGGGGGAGTGGAGCACCACTGCGATTCCTCCGAGTCTTACTACGCGCACACCGCCGGCCTCAAGGTCTACACGCCCGCCACCGTGGCCGATGGCTACCGCATGCTCCGCGAGGCCATCGACTCCGATGACCCCGTCATGTTCATGGAGCCCAAGAAGCTCTACTGGTCCAAGGACCAGGTGGACTTGGGTGCCCTGCGAGCAGAGCATGACGCCGGCACCTCCACCGAGGGCCGCGCGGCTGTTGCCCGTCCCGGTACGGACGCGACGCTCATCGCCTACGGACCGTCCGTCCCCACTGCCCTGGCTGCCGCCGCTGCCGCTGCAGAGGAAGGCCGCTCGCTCGAGGTCATCGACGTCCGCACGCTCGTCCCCTTCGACGACGAGACCGTCTGCGCGTCCGTACGCAAGACGGGACGCGCCGTCGTGATCGCCGAAGCCCATGGGTTCGCGTCCGTGTCTTCCGAGATCGTGGCCCGCGTCCAGGAACGTGCGTTCCACTACCTCGCCGCTCCGATCTTGCGTGTAACCGGCTTCGACGTCCCGTTCCCGTCTCCCAAGCTGGAGCACTACTACCTGCCAAGCGTCGACCGTATCCTCGACGCCGTCGACGACCTTCAATGGGAGGACTGACCATGAGCTCAGATATGCAGGTCTTCAAACTGCCCGATCTTGGGGAGGGCCTCACCGAGGCCGAACTGGTGAACTGGCTCGTTGCCGTGGGTGACGAGATTGTGGTTGACCAGCCCATCGCCGAGGTTGAAACCGCCAAGTCCATGGTTGAGGTGCCCTCGCCATATGCCGGTACCGTTGCAGAGCTGCACGGCGAAGCGGGTCAAACGCTCGACGTCGGCAAGCCGCTGATCTCGATCGCCCGCGCTGGTTCTGTGACGGCTTCGCCCGCTGCCGTGGCTCCCGTTCCGGCTGGTTCTGTGGATCCTTCACCGGTTTCCTCGGGTCTTGACGTTTCGCCCGATGTGGAAGCTGCTGCCGAGACCTACCGCACTGAAGAGAAAGCGGGCTCGGGTAACGTGCTGATCGGGTACGGTACGCCCGGGGGAGTCACCGGTGGGCGGACCCGGCCGCGGAAGGCGAGTGCCGGCGTCGTCGATTCTCCTGTTTCTGTTGCTGAGCACGTGATGGAACCGGCTGTGGCTGGGACGCGCATCCCGGGCAAGCTCAGTGCCGTCATCTCACCGCTCGTGCGCAAGATGGCGCGCGACCACGGGGTGTCCCTCGATGCGATTGAGGGTTCGGGTTCCAGTGGGCTGATCATGCGGCGTGATGTGGAGGCGGCTATTTCCGTGCCGGAGGCTCCTGCTCCTGCTGCTCCTCGTGCGTCTGCTTCCGCTCCCGTTGCCGCTTCTGCTGAGGCGGGTGCCGTCGACAGCCGGACTGGTTTGTCTGTCTCGGCGCGGACTCCTGTTCGTGGAGTCCGCAAGGCTGTAGCCGCGAATATGACCCGCAGTCGCTCCGAGATTCCGGAAGCGACCGTGTGGGTGGATGTGGACGCTACCGCGTTGCTGGAGATGCGGGCGGAGCTTAAAAAGCGCGCACCGCACGATACCCCTGGCCTGCTCGCGTTCATCGCTCGTTTTGTCACGGCTGGGTTAAAAAAGTATCCGGCCCTGAACACGCGCTTCGAAACTGCTTCGGATGGCTCGCAGGAGATCGTCGGGTTCGAAGGCATCAACCTCGGCTTCGCCGCCCAGACGGACCGCGGACTCGTGGTCCCGTCCGTGCGGAACGCCCATGAGATGAGTGCTCGCGAACTGGACGCCGAGATCCGCCGACTCACCGCCGTCGCACGTGACGGAAAGGCGACCCCCACCGAACTTGGCTCCGGCACTTTCACGCTGAACAACTATGGCGTGTTCGGCGTGGACGGCTCGGCTGCGATCATCAACTACCCCGAGGTTGCGATGCTCGGCGTGGGTCGCATCATTGACAAGCCTTGGGTGGTCAACGGCGAATTGGCCGTCCGCAAGGTCACCGAACTGACCCTGGCTTTCGACCACCGCGTATGCGACGGCGAAACCGCGGCCGGCTTCTTGCGGTACGTGGCTGGCGCAATCGAGAACCCTGGTGGAGCGCTCGCGGATATGTAACCCCCGCACCCTCTCTCACATCCCTCGGGTTTGGTCGGGACGTTCTCTCACATCCCTCGGGTTTGGTCGGGACGTTCTCTCACATCGGTGGCTCTTCCCAATTAAGGGAATAGCCACCGATGTTTTTTTATGAACCGCTGGCGCTCATGCCGGAGAGCGTTAGCCCTCGGTAATTGCGTTTGCCCTGAGTCGGTTCTCCCACTTCTTTGAATACGCTCCCGGCATCTGAGGTGTCGCCGCTCGAAATTGGACGGATACCGATGGCATTGAGCAGATCCTGGTCTCCAGAGGGTGTGGCTGGACTGCGGTAGTTCTTAACGATGATGAAGAAATGATGCGACAACGTGGCCCCCGGCTGTTGGGGATCTGTCCACTTCACGCCAAACCCTCCGGCTTCGCCGTAGCCCACAGAGTTCTCGCTCGAGAATGCCTTACAGCTCGGGCCTGATTCGAAGGACTGGGCAACTTGAATGCGTTTATCCTCGCGTGCCGGCGCTACTCCGGCCCCGGCGTATTTCTCAAGGTCCAGTCCTGAACTGGAAATGATGGCCTTCATGCTGACTGCTGTGGTGAAGGATTCGGTGGTGACTTTTGCTCCAAGAGCGCCGGGGATGACGGCATCGCGTTGAGGGTCGTAGGAGCAGGTCCCTCCCAAGAGGAAACTGCTCTTCCCGGGGTGAACAACTGTTCCATCAGCTGGAACCGTCACGGTGTCCCAAAGGCCGATTGACATCGTGTAGCTGTAGCCGCTGTCATTGGCGAATTTCCAGTCCATGGTGTGGGGCGCTGGAGAGATGATTTCAGGCTGTGGGGCGATCGACGGCGTGACTGCTGGCGTAGTTGGAACTGGCGGTACCGACGAGGAACTCGCACTTGGCGGTACGGTCGAGTCAAACGCAGGCAGAGGTTGGCCTACAGGGACTGCACTCGCTGAGCACCCCGAAAGTGCGACGGCTGCGGCTAGTACTGGGATCGATAGAAGCTTGTTGCCCATGAGCTTTACCTTCTCCGGAGTCATTTCTTGGGGGATGGGTTTTGTGAGCAAGCAATCCGGGGGCTGCCCCAGACGTTATGACCGTCTTTCTGGGTTCGTAGGTCCAGAAGCTCCAAACGATTGCCGCCGGTTACATCCACCGTCAGCTCAGTCGGCTGATCGTAAGGACCTTTTGACTCCTGGGCTTTCTCAGCTCCGTCAACAAAGACGATGAAGTGGGTGCTTCCGCCAACGTCAGGAGACGAAGCATCCTGACCAACCGAAACCGTAAGCGAGGTACACAGTCCCTTAAGAGCCCACGACGCCGTGTTCATCTTGTTGGTAGAGCTGGAAGGGTAACTGCCTACGATTGCTTCAGCGAACTTGGTGGTTTGGATGGTGACTCCATCCTCGGTGTTGAATCCGTTTCCCCACGCTGCCGAGGCCACATCCGTGAGCCTGTACGAGCCAGCCGTGGCGGTTGTAGATCGCGAAGTTGCCGTGGGGCTAGCTGAGACTGATGCGGAAAGTGAGGCAGTCCCGGTCTCCGACGGGGCGCTTGAGGTGGTCTTCGCCGACGTCGATGTAGGAGAAGGAGGAAGTGAGGCGGGAGCCGAATAGCTGGTCGATGCCTCTTCGGCTGACGGTTGCTCGGCCACGTCAGGTGACGGAGCCGCGCAAGCAGTCAACGAGGCAAGCCCGATGAGGGTGACCATGGTGATCGCGGTGCGTGACGATTTTGCAGGCATGGGTTTTCTTCTCTCGAGCCTTTGGTTCAGTTTTTGATGAAACGGATTGCCACGGGGTACCGGTAGAGCTGGCCGGCTCCTGCGTTGGTAGCTGCCACGATGGGGAAGATGAAGGCGGAAGCCACGATGACAGTGATGGGTTGGTATGAGCCGAAGAGGTTCCCGGCGAATGCGAAGGCAATACCAACCGGGACTGCCAGGATCACCGTGAGATGAAAGTTGATCGCTTCCAAGGCTTGCTTCCGGGCGAACAGCGATCGCTCCTGCAAAACGAGATATACGACTAAAGGACCCACAATTCCCATCAGCCCACTCAGGTGGGCGAACATGCCCAAGGTGGTTTCGGCTTCGGGCGAAAGTTCCGCATGATGGCTGTTACCCGATAGGGGGGAAGCCTGGATTGGCTGTGCCGACATGACGATCACGACCCTCTCATCTCAGAGTGGCGATCACCGGACTTTCCGGAGTCGTATGGCTCTGGCTTCTTGAAGGCTATGTGCCTGATGTAGTTCAAGCCCCTGGTCCGCGGGAATTGTCACCACAACTGGTGACTGGAGGCGTCATTCAATTCGTGTCGGATTTCCATGAACAGAGCCTCATCATTTGCGTCCTCGCTGAAGGCCAGGATGGTCACAGCGACGTCAGCGCCTTCAGGGAGGGCACGGCATTTCACGGCTCCGTCCTCAGCGCGATCAAGAGCTCCGATCAGCTGTGCGGTTGCTTCCGCGAGTAAGTCCTCGGGAAGATCCGTGGCACGGTCATCCAAAATATCTACCCGGACCCCTCTTCCTCTGGCGGCTCGGGCTGCGTGCAACACGGCCGGAGTGGCCAATGCCCGCCCGCGAATTTGATCCCGCAGCTCCGCTTCCAAAAGGACACACGCTTCCTGCTCTGCTGGTCCGATTGCCCCCTCAGCGATGCGTTCCAGCATTGGTCGGGTCGCCCTGCTGAGATCCCTCATCCATTCATTTTGAGCAAGGTCACGTGCATTTTGGGTGGCCAGGATCTGGGCCGAAGACTGTTCCTGGTCGGTGAAGGCGGCAGTTTGCCGGGCACAACGCCTGAGGATGAAACTAAGGGCCGTGGCCATACCCATCCATAAGAGCGGAGTCACAACCATTGCAAGCGCCGCATTCAGCGTCAGTTGCTGCGCAAGGGAAGCCACAAAATCGACTACAGCGAAGACACCAATTCCAAACCAGGCGATTCCCTTTCGGCCTCGGAGGGCCACGGTTACCAACAGCATCTGGATTGCCCCGCAATGCCAAGCCGCGTAGCCAGGGTGTGTACCTACGGGCAGCGCACTTTTGACGAGAACCTCAATAATGACGACGCCGACAGTTGCCGCCCAAGCGGACGCCACGCCAAGCGGCCGCTGGGCGTCCGAGATGGAAACGACGACTATGACGGCAACACAAATGACCATCGCAGCCAGTGTCTGTGTGGCTGACGTGACTCGATGCAGATTCGCAAGGCCAAGAACTATGTGGACCACGGGATAAGGAATGCTGCAAGCGAGGATGACACGACGCGATATGGTTCTATCCACGGCCGCCAGATCCTTCACGCCACGTCAATCGCACCGTCGTCCCGTGTTTCGAGGAAGATATTTGGGCTTCGCCGTGGGCTTCGGTCATCCGCTGAATGATCGAAACACGAACGCCTAACCTGCGCGGCGACACTTGGGATACTTCGAAGCCTGGCCCCTGATCTGATATCTCCACAACAACTTCCCGGATGGGCGCTCGCTGTGACTGATCAAACCTGACAGCTACGTGCGCCGGGGTTCCTGAAGCATGGATGCTGCTGTTCCTGACCGCTTCTGTGGTGGCTTGAATGATGGCACGCGCAGAACCGAGGGGGAGGAATTCAATCGGATCCCGTCCCAGTCCGCAGGTGAAGTCAGGGGAGTAGTGGGATGTGGCTGCCTGGAGTCTGTTCACAAATTCTTCACGACTTATGGACGTGCTGTCGTCCGCGCGCCCAGACATAATCGCACCGAGCTCGGCCAACGCCAATTTCGCCGCTTTACGGGCCGCATCAAATACTTCCTGGGAGCGTGCCTGGGCCGCGACTATCAGCGTGGCCATCACCGTGTCATGGATCAGCCCGTCCAGCCGGGACCTTTCCGTTCTTATCGCTTCGGATCGGGCTACCTCTCCAAATCTATCTACAGCCCTCACTGCAGCCCGGTCAGAAGCCGACGCCGCGTCACGGAGAGCAGACATCAACGTGACGATGACAATTCCTAGTGCCAGAGACAGGAGGCCATCCTGCGCTGAGTCATACCAATCCCGCGTGTTGCCGTATCCCGTTGCCGGTACCAGCACGAGCATCGTGCTGAAAAGTACGTTGTAGAAGGTTGCTGCTGCAGGACGGACGGAGACTGCTGCCAGAGCAACACCTATGGATGCTGCCCCGTTTGACCAAGGCTTGGACTCAACCTGGCTGCCATCTCCGATCAGGCCGAAATGCCAAAGCGCAAAGCCGCAAAATATCAGGGCAGCCGCAGCTCCGGCACTGACTTTGATCCGCGCCAAAGACCGGCGAATCATCAGCGTTCCGAGGATGGTAATCGGGATTCCCACCATGAAGGTCAGATCCCAAAGGGGCGAGTGCAGCGGAATTTGAGACACAATCTCGGGAAGAGCCAAGCAGTATAAAACCAGAGCCACCAAGCCAGAGCAGCGGGCAACAAGGTACTCGATGTTCGCCCTGGAGTACGGTTGGTTCCCCGTGCGGACGTTTGTCTGGGTCAACGCATATCCTCCAAACTATTGTCCGAAGACTATCCGGAGGCTCCAAGGAATTTCAGGGGGGATCCTCCCTTCACGTTTTTCGTCATCAGAACAGGTGACACGGTTGGTTCCCACCGGTCTGCCTAGTCTCGTCCATGCGGCGGTGTGTAGAGGCCGTCCTCCACGGCTCGATGATAAAGCTCGAGCTTGGAGGCCGCTGGACGGTTTGCAGCCGCATACTTCTCCCGGATGCGCCTTATGTTCGTTCCCACGGTATTGGGGGAGACGTTCATCCTGGATGCGGTCTGGGATCTTGTAAATCCTGCCGCGTACAAGCGGAGAGTCTCCCGCTCGCGGTCGCTGAGCTGAGCCGCGACGAACTCACGGTCACCGTCAATGGCGGCAGCCAGTTCCTGATTGTCAATGGTCTTGCCAAGAGCAACCTGCCGGATCAGTTCCAGGGTCTGGCGTATGTTTTCTGACTTTCGGGAGACCCCCGAAGCTCCGGCGGCTAATGCCTCCCGCAAATCCTCTTGTCTGTCCCCGACGCTGAACACCAGCACGGGGTACCCTGCCGCAAGTAGTCGGCGGACGTTATCCCTGGGGCGTGACCCATCGGCAAGTGACATGTCCAAGGCAACTACGTCAAAAACCGTATGCCCCCCGGATAAAAGAGAATTCACAGTGTCTGCCAGGCGAACTGCAACGACTGGAACTTCGGCAGTCTTGGCGTCCAACGATGCGGCCGCTGCAAACCCTATTCGGACTGCTTCATGGTCATCAACCACTCCAACCTTCACCACACGACGATTCAAACCAGCCCCCTCGTATTGCTGCCCTGACTCTTTTGACGTCAGCATATGTTTGTCACTTGAGCTACGGCAGACGACTCGGGCTGAAGTGGAGTATCACTTTGAACGCTTGAAAGTATGGGCCGATGGGCGGGTCATCATTTGTGGTGACATTCAGCTCTGTAGCGGTTCCCCATGATTCGCGTGGACTCATAGTTTGAACCACTTCCGCAATCTGCGGTTCATTCTTTCCGAAGGGAACTTAGCCATGGAAACTACACACGAGTTCAACGGAATCGCTGTGCGGCAATCCGGAGTTTCGGCCGCCAAACGTGCTGGGCTGTTGGCACTGGCTGTGATGTTTGTTGCCGGGCTGACATCGTGCGGCGCCCCTGGAGCCAACACCAACTGTAAGGACTTCAACGCCATGAAGTCCGGGGACCAGACCAACGTCATCAAGAAGATCTACGCAGATAAGGGCGAGACGAATCCCAGCGCCCTCAAAGTTACTGCTTACAAGCTTTCGGCCAAGGCCTACTGCCAAGTGAAGCCATCGGATGCGAAGCTTAGCGGCATGTCGGGCTAGCTTGAGCAGCTGAATCGATGGGACTCGAGATCACGGGCAGCACCAGGATGCTCCCCAACTATGCTGGCTCGGCATGCCGGGAATCGGCCGCTTTCTGATCGTGCAGACGACTGTATTCAGTCTTCGAGGCCAAAGAACGTGGAAACTTGGTCATCACCAGATCAGTTGCCGGACCTGTACACGATCGAGTCGAAAACGGCGCGCGCCTCTCTCGTCAGCTCCGGATTGATCGATTCGTGGAATTGGACCACCCAGCTCACAGCGCGCTTGCCGTTCAAGTCCACCACCCGGTAGGTTTCGCGCTCAGCGGCGCTCGAGTACCAGCGTGTGCATTCGTTTGAAAATTCTGAGTGGATGCAGAACTTGCCGCGGTCGCAGGCTGTGGTAACCACGTCGCCCTTGACGGAGTGGTCGAACTCGAAGCCGGAGTAATCACCCACCTTGACCTTGACGGGAGGGGTGCTCGCCGTTGATGTCTGCGCCGTCAACGCGTCGACGAAGTCGTTAACCGAAGGATCGATCTCGACGAGCGCGCCCTCCCAAGCGCATGCGTCCGTCGGCACAAAGTCGGCGGGCCACCAACCCACGTAGACCCCCCATTCATCCGGGTGATTCGGGTCGTCCTTGGCCACACCATCGCCGTCGTCAGTCGACCAACCGGCTGGGATGGTGATCTCGAAAGGCGCCGAGTAGCCCTTGACGAGGACGCGGTAGGTGCCGGCGTCGATGTCGCCACTCTCCGGCAGCAGCGGGACCGTTCGAGGGTCGCCACCGTCCGGCAGTGCCGGGGTCGTGCGAGCCTCCGTTGTCGAAAAACTGGCGGACGGTAGGGAGACGTCGTCGGGCTTGGAGTCGCACCCACCTAGGCATCCAATCAGTGCGATAACCAGCAAGGGTAAGAGATAGCGCCATCGCTGAGTGGCCAGTTCAAGGGGTGTCATGGAGCTCATCGGTCCACCAAGCCGCTTTAGGGTAGTGCCAGGCCCCGCAGCTCAGTGGCCCCGCGGGCGGCCCCAGACCGGATGCCGTCGCCTCAAGTCTCCTCCGGCGCAGAACCCATGACAATAAGAGTTGCAAGGAGATCAGTGTCGACGCATGCAATCCCAGGAAAATGACAGGAGTGCGCTGATCAGGCGGTTGGTACCGACCCGCAGGCGGGCTTCCCATTCCGGGCGGCCCGCGTACGCCACGACCTTCGAAATGTACCGGTCAGAACTCGTGAACACGCGCTTGGGTCGAGAAGAGCAGTCAAGTCTTGACGTGGCACTTGCATTTTGCAAGTATGGGCCGCATGAGCCTATTTATTACATGCCCAGTTGAGAATGTCGAGCGCGCGACAGCCTTCTATACCGCCCTTGGTTGGACCCTCAATACCGAGATGTCCGATCACAATGTGTCATGCTTCGCGATAGCCCCCGAGCAGTACGTCATGCTCGGCAGTCGTGAGATGTACGCCAGCGTCGGCGGCGCCGAGGAGCTGGTCGGCGGACCCGACACCCCCTCGAAGGTCACAGTCTCTTTTGACCTCGGCAGCCGCGAGGCGGTGGACCAACTCATCGAACGCGCTGGCGCCGCCGGCGGGCGGATCGGTGACACCGACGACTACCCCTTCATGTACCAGCGCCAATTCGATGACCCTGATGGCTACCACTACTCGCCGTTTTGGATGAAGCCGGACGCCCAGCCGACCGCGTGAGCAACCTTGCCGCGGCCCTCGACGTCGTCGGTCCACGGTGGGCATTGCTTATCGTGGATCGGCTGCTCGACGGGCCACAGCGTTACGGCGATCTCCAGCGCGACCTCGGAGTACCGACCAACATGCTCGCGACCCGACTGCGCGAGCTCGAGGCCGCTGGCGTACTCTCCCGACTGCCCCTCCGACATAACACCCGGGCCTACGCGCTGACCTATAAAGGGCTCGCCTTGCGCGAGGCGATCGTCGCGCTGGAACGCTGGGGCGGCGGGCAATGGCCTGGGGGAGCCCCGGAAACCTGAGCTTCCAGACACAGTTATAGGAACCTTGGGATCTCTTTCTCGATGAGATGAAGCCGTCTTTGTGCGTCTACGAGCCGGCCGGCAGCGATCCGGTATCCCGGGCGCCTTCAACCCTAAGTGTGAAAAGGGAAGCTGCGATGGGCACAGCAATCCATCCCCGGGATTCAGCCATTAGTCGACCCCTTCGGCCGGCCATTGACCCGCAGCTGTGGCGCTTAGGCGGTGAATGCTCCCGGCGTTGTACCCAGAACGCGCCGGAAATGCCGGGTGAGGTGCGACTGATCATGGAAGCCTGCCTCTACTGCTGCAACAGAGGCCGGGCGACCGTCCAGCAGCAGGCGTCGGGCGCGGTCCACGCGGCGCCCCGTGACGTAGCGGTAGGGGGTGATGCCGTAAGCCTTGGAAAATGCGCGCACCAGGTGGCTCGGGTGCGCACCCAGTAATTGAGCCGCTTCGGCAATGGTGAAGGATTCAAAGAGGCGGTCATCCAGCATCTCCCGCAACTGGCGGGCCAGGGGAGCGTCCCGCGCCGGCGACGACGGCGTTCCCAAGTGTGAACGCACGGATTCCCGGAGGGCAAGAACGCCGCATTCGGCCTCCATGGCATCCGCCGGTGAGGTAAGCGCCGTGTGGATGCCGGTCACGGTTGCCACCGTCTGTGGATCCAGCAGTAGTGGTTGCGCCACCGCCGCCTCCGTTGCCTTGGCCGGCAGCCAGTCCTCGCTCAGATACAGGACCCGCTTACGGAATGATTCACCCCCGACGGCGGATCGACCGTCGTGCGGGACATGCGGCGGCAGCAGGGTGATTGACGCGGGAACTGCCTGATGCTCTGTGCGGCCAAGGTCGTAAGTCACGGCACCTTTGTCGATCAGAAGGACGGTCCAATCCTCATGGGTATGGGACGGGTAGCTGTGATCCTCAAACGTCGCATGGAGTACCTCGCGAACGTAGGGCACGGCCGGATGCCATGCATGCACTGAGTTACCCATGCAAGAAATGTACAAGACCAGCATTCCTGCCTGCAGCCATGCTGGGGTTCGTGCAAGAAAACTCCGCAGCAGTCATTGATGCCCCTACCGCAACCACCGTTCGCTTCGACACCAAAGTAGTGGTGGTCCTTGGCGACGATCTTCTGCCGTGGCAAGAGCTCAACGTGACGGCCTTCCTTATGAGTGCCATTGCCACCAGTGCACCCGGCCTGACAGGAGGGCCCTACCAGGACCGGGATGGCAACAGTTACCTTCCTATGCTTCGTCAGCCCGTTTTGGTGCTCACCGCCGGACGGGAACTCCTGGCAGCAGCTCGGGAACGGGCGATTTCCCGCGAGATTCCTACCGCCGTATACACCCGCGACCTTTTTTCAACCGGCCACGACGAAGCCAATCGCGCAGCGGTGGCCGCCGTCGCTGCACGGGAGCTGGATCTGGTGGGGATTGCCCTTCGCGGACCCAAGAACGTTGTTGACCGGATCGTCAAGGGCGCACGAATGCATGGGTGAAACGTGCAGCGCCCAGCAATGACCTCAATGGATAGTGATGATCGACCATGACCAATTCAGTGAGCAACATCAATACCGCCCTCGACTCGATCTCGGACCACTGGCAGCCCCACCGGCTGACAAGTATCAACAACTACGACGTAAAAGTGGTGAAGATCCGGGGAGAATTTGTTTGGCATACGCATCCAGATACCGACGAACTATTCATGGTCATCAGCGGCAATCTCACCATTCAACTGCGCGACGGCGATGTGGAGCTCGGGCCGAACGACATTTACGTGGTCCCCAAAGGAACCGAGCACTGCCCCAAGGCTGAAAACGAAGTCCATGCACTGCTCTTCGAACCAAAAGGCACAGTCAACACAGGTGACGCTGGTGGTGACATGACTGCCGTGCTGCGCGAGCTGGGCTGAAAGTCTGAGGCCATCTGCCGGAGGGTCTGGCGGTTTGACTGGTTGCTTCCGCGGAAGCTGTCACAAACCGCGGTTCGTACACCAGCAAGCCGGGAGTCAGCTTACAATTCCTTGGGGGTCAACTGGTGGTCTCCAGTTGCCCGCGATCTGCCGCTCAGGGTTGGTCGCGACGTCCCAAGGATGCCCCCTGATGGTTAAAGACTCCCGAATCCGGTCCCTGAGAGCTGCAGGTCTGGCGCTCACTACTCTTCTGATCGGCGGTGGCCTGGCAGTCCAGCCGGCCGCAGCAGACACCCTGGATATTGTTCCCGCGGGGCCGCAGGTGCTGGAGCCGGCCCCCGAATCTCCCACAGATCAGTTCATTGTGGGGATGAAGGACGCCACGGCCCAGTCCGCCGATAAAGCAGTGCGCGATGTTGCCGGCAAAGCGGCCAGCACGCTTGGTGCTTTGGCAGAGACCTCCCGACAGAATGCAACGGGCGGGCATGTCATCAAACTCGATAAGCCGCTTTCCGCTGCGGAGTCCGCGCTTTTCGTCAAAACGCTGCGCACCGATCCCGCCATTGCCTACGCAGAGCCGGATGACATCATGCATGCCACCGCGGATGCCACTGACCCCGGCTTCCCGGATCAGTGGAATCTGAAGGGTCCTGCCAGCATCAATGCTGCCGGCGCATGGGACTACGTGCAGGGCGAGAACGTTGTTGTTGCGGTGGTGGACAGCGGAATCACCCGGCACGAGGATTTGGACGGGAACGTCCTTCCTGGTTATGACATGATCTCCTACGCCGAGGATGCCCGGGACGGCGACGGCCGCGATCCGGACCCCACTGACCAAGGTGACTGGGAGCCGGCCGGTGTATGCGAGGTGGGAAGCCCCGCCCAAAATTCGTCGTGGCACGGCACCCACGTCGCCGGGATTGTCGCTGCGATTACCAACAACGGACAGGGCATCACGGGCGTTGCACCTTATGCACAGATCCTGCCCGTTCGGGCCATGAGCTACTGCGGCGGATACACCTCTGACATCGCTGATTCCATCATCTGGGCCGCTGGCGGGACCGTTGCCGGAGCGCCGGTCAACCCCAACCCTGCCCGCGTGATCAACCTCAGCCTCGGCGGTATCAAGCCCTGCTCGGCGACCTACCAAAACGCCATTAATTTCGCCCGCAACGCCGGTGCCGTCGTCGTGGTTTCGGCAGGAAACTCCAACCGTCCCGCTGCCGATGCAAGCCCGGCCAACTGCGAAAACGTCATCACCGTGGCCGCCAGCAACGCTTCCGGCGGCCGCGCGCAGTACTCAAACTATGGAAGTGCAGTGGACGTCACAGCCCCTGGCGGCGACATGAGCCAGGCCGCCAAGAACGGAATCCTTTCTACCTTCAATTTCGGAAAAACCACCAGCGCCGGATCTGCCTACGCCTGGATGCAGGGAACCTCCATGGCGGCTCCTCAGGTGGCTGGGCTGGCAGCGTTGCTGATCTCGGCTGAGGGCAGCAGCCTCACCCCGGCCCAGGTGGAGCAGCAATTGAAAGCCACTTCAAGGCCTCTTCCGGCAGGGTGCCCGGCTGGTTGTGGGGCCGGCCTCATTGATGCCAACAAGGCACTCAGCACGTACGGTGGGAAGCCCCCGGTCAACAGGAGAAAAATCACCGATTTCGACGGCGACTCCCGCAGTGACGTTCTGGCCCGTGACTCCAGTGGCCGGTTGTGGCTGTACGCGGGCGACGGCTACCGCGGTTGGCTTGCTGCCCGCCAAATTGGTTCGGGCTGGAATGGCATGACCGCTATCGAGGCTCCCGGTGACTTCGACGGCGACGGCAATGCCGACGTCCTGGCCCGCGACTCCAGTGGCCGATTGTGGCTGTACCCGGGCAACGGTTCCGGTGGTTGGCTTACTGCCCGCCAAATCGGCTCCGGCTGGAACGTCATGACTGCCATTGAAGCTCCCGGTGATTTCAACGGGGACTACAAAGCCGATGTTATTGCCCGTGACTCCGCGGGTGTCCTCTGGCTGTACCCGGGCAATGGTTCCGGTGGTTGGCTTCCTGCCCGTCAGATCGGTCAGGGCTGGAACGCCATGACCGCCATTGAGGGCGTTGGTGACTTCAACGGAGACGGCAAAGCCGACGTCGTGGCCCGCAACAGCTCCGGCGCACTCCTGCTCTACCCGGGCAATGGTTCCGGTGGTTGGCTCCCGGCCGGTCAGATCGGTCAAGGCTGGAACATCATGACCGCCATCGAATCTCCTGGCGACTTCAACGGGGACGGCACCGTGGACCTCATGGGCCGCGCCAGCAACGGCGACCTGGTTCTCTACGGCGGCAACGGTTCGGGCGGCTGGATCTATGCCACTCAAGTAGGATCCGGCTGGAACATCATGACGGCCATCCTCTGAAACACCGCATGTAAATCAGTGCGCCGCGAGGGTGCGGGTTCCGCTCGCTCCCAGCTTTCCGTGGGTAGAGTAGAGGCCTGAACATCGCCGGATTGCACTGTATACGGAGAATCAATTGTCAGCTTGGCTAGAACTCGGTCCCAACAACTACGTCCTGGAAACCGAGGGGTCGTTACTGAACACCGGGCTCGTGGTGGGCTCTGAACTCGCTATGGTCATCGACACCGGCTGTGGCCCCCGCCAAGGCCGGGAGATTCTCGCAGCAGTGCGCGAAAAGACCCAGCTTCCGCTGGTGGTTGTGAACACCCATGCCCACTACGACCACTACTTCGGCAACGCCGTTTTTGCGGACGACGGCGTCACGGAGTTTTGGGCGCACGTCAATTGTGCGGCGGCTATTGAGAAAGACGCCGACAACCAGCGGCGCTTCGTGGCCACCAACGAACCTGAGATGGCAGCGGGGGAGGGTGACGCCGTCGACATCGTTGTTCCCAACGCAGTGGTCCATGACCAGCCCGTGCTGGTGGACCTCGGTGGGATCACTGCCACGCTCTTCTACCTTGGCCGTGCGCACACCGACGGCGACCTCCTGGTGGGCACCAGCACCACACTTTACGTGGGCGACCTGGTGGAGCAGGGTGCCCACCCGTCGTTCGAGGACTCGTACCCTGAAGAGTGGGCCGATGCCTTGCGGCACATCTCGGCCCTCCGCCACCGCTATGAATTCCTGGTTCCCGGTCACGGCAAACCTGCCAGTGACGAGTTCGTGAAGACCATGGCAGACACCATGGGTACGGCAGTCCGGCAAGCTACGCAGTCCATCAGGGACATGCCATCAGACGCAACCAAGGCAATCCCGGTCCTTCCCTATGGCCCTGAACAGTCCCGATGGTTCATCAAGAGGCTTCAGGAAACCAACGCCCAGGGGCGGTCATCGTTGGGAACCCCTGACTTTGGACCGGGAAAAACAGGTTCGTACCCTTCCTAGCAAGGTTCCTTACAAATTCATCATCTTGTTTACTCCCAGCCATGGACTATTGGGCAACTCCAGTCCTAGGATGAAGGCGACCATTCGGTTCGCGACTACCTGGGGGTGTCGAGATGAAGGGGACACGCGTCTTTCCGCGTGCTACCAACATTCTCCGCTCCGTCATGATCGCTGGAGCCGGAACGGCACTCTGGATGGCACTCTCCGCAACGGCTGCGAGTGCAGACACCGGAGTTGCGGATAACCACTCACTTCTTGGCGGAGTAACGCCCAGCGTCTCCTCTGCCGCGTCCACGGCAACCGGGACGGTCAGCGGCGGAACCGCCGCGTCAACCAAGACGGTGGGTGCGACGACCACAGGGGCCGCGAACGCCGTCGGATCCGTCGCAAAAGCTGTTGTTCCACAGGCCACGGCTCCCACCATCAGCGTTCCGGTTCCTAACGTGCCCCTGCCCGCACCGGCAAAATCCGTACTGCCTGCACAACCGGTTTCCGTTCCGGTTCCGGAATTGACGCCGATCGTGGAGCACGTCGTAGGAACGGTAGACGGCATTGTCGGAACCGTGCCGGTCGTCAACCGGGTTGTCCCGGAGGATACTGCCGGAACCGTTGTGGCGGCAGCCGCTGTCCCCGTGACGGAAACCGTGGACCACACTGTCGCCGCAGTTGTTCCTCCGGTCAATGAGGCCCTGAAACCTGTTGCCCTGGGACCCGTCACCGACGTCACCAACCCCATCGTTCAGCCAATCATTGACGTAGTTGATGACGTCTTGCCGCCGGTCGGTTCTGTTCTTCCGCCGGTTCTGCCAACTGTGCCTGGAGGTCTCGGATCCTTACCTCCGCCAGTGCCGGCAGGAGACGAAACACCGGGCGTTGGCACTCTGCCAAGTTCCGGCGTCGTAAGTTCACAGCAGGGGACGAACCCGGCCGAAAGTGATGCAAAGGTACCTGCAGCGTCAGGAACCGTTCCAGCCACCCGTGCCATTGTTTCGGGGACTGTCACGACGGCGTCGCCAGTGCTGTCCATCTCCCGTGTGTTGGGTTCCGCAAGCTCAGAACACGCCGTCGGAGCTGGGTCAGCCCAGGACCCTGCGGATCCCGCAGGCCTTCCTGCCGGCCCTGGATCAGTGCCCGCCGGACTCGCAGGAACCGGCTCGGGTAACTCTCAGAATGGGCCACCTAGCCCCGCAGCAGCATTCCTGCACGGTGCTCTGATCATTCCCGCAGATTCCCTCACTGACCTGGAGACGGTCAGCGATGAACAACATCCGAAGCCGGTTTCATTCGATCCCGGCTCCTCTCCTGACTAGTTCCCCAGCCCCGCTGCGCAACAAGACGCAGCCGACGGCAATTCAGGCGATCCGCCAACGGACGCCTCTGGGAACAAAACCTTCAGGAGAAGATCACCATGAACACGACCCTACGCAAGTGCCTCATCGGCACATGCTTTGCCGGGGGCATGATTGTCCTCAGCGCAACCGCGGCCAATGCCGCGGACACCACGTCCGGCAAGGACGGACTCCTTTCGGGGACGCAGGTCATAGCGCCAGTAACAGCGCCGATTTCCACGGGCGCCACCTCACTGGGACTGTTGGGGGATTCAGCAGCTACGGCGTCAGCGCCGGGAACTGCTGGAGGTTCGGGCCATGCGCCTGCCGCCACCACCAATGGCTCGAACAGCATCGGCTCGGGGACGCAAGTAGTTGCCCCGGTCACGGTGCCCATAAACCTGGGCTCGTCGTCAGTGGGTCTGCTGGGGGGCTCCACTGTGGCGAGCCCAGCCACACCTGCCGCACCAGCAGCGGCAGCAAGTTCGACGCCGGCCGCCGGGACCAGCGGTTCCGGCGGCATCGCCTCGGGAACCCAGGTGGTAGCGCCGGTGACGGTGCCCATCACGGTAGGTTCGACGTCGGCCGGTGTTTTGGGGGACTCATCAGCCACCACTGCACCTGCGGTATCAGCTCCAGCAGCATCAGCTCCTGCACCGGCTCAAGCACCGGCGCAGGCAACAACGTCGGGGGGAGAGTCAATCGCATCCGGCGCTCAGGTAGTGGCTCCGATATCGGTCCCTGTTAACATCGGAGCCACTGCTGTGGGTGTAGCGGGGGATTCTGCAGCTACGTCCGGTTCTTCCGTGCCTGCTGCTCCAGCTGCTCCTGCTGGGACCTCTTCGGGTGCTTCCACCAGTGGTGCAGATGGTGTTGCCTCGGGTACGCAGGTTGTTGCTCCGATCACGGCTCCGGTGAACCTGGGTGCCACCTCGGCTGGGGTGTTGGGTGATTCCTCCGCCACGAACACCGGTACCAGCGGGGGCACTGCCCCTGCCGGCACGACAGGTGGCAGCACCACTTCCGGCAATGGCGGTATGCTCTCGGGCACGCAGTTGATCATTCCGATTACGGCGCCTGTCACTGTTGGTTCCACGTCAGTGGGCGTCGGAGGTGGCTCAGCCGGCACGGTTACCCCTCCGGTTGTTACGCCTCCGGTTGTTACGCCTCCGGTGGTGAACCCGCCGGTTGTTACCCCTCCGGTGGTGAACCCGCCGGTTGTCACCCCTCCCGTGGTGAACCCGCCGGTTGTCACCCCTCCGGTGGTGAACCCGCCGACCGTCAACCCACCCGCTGGTGCGGGCCTTGATGCTGGCGGCAACATCCCCGCTGCTGGCATCAGTGCAGACATCATCACTGCAGGAGTCGGCACCCAAGCCGGCACCGTTGTATCTCTTGGTTCTACTAAGGGTGCGATGACCGCGGCAGCCTCCACCGCCGTCGGGAGCTCAAGCGCGCTGGCCAACACGGGGCTGAACGGCAGCTTCATTCTCTGGGCAGGAGCCATGCTTTTGATGGGTATGCTCTTGGCCGCGGGTAGCCGCCGGAAGGCAGCAGCCAACCGTCGGTAATCCGCGCAAGCAATCCCGCTTCGCGTGTAGTTGTTGCGGCTCCGGATACCGGAGCCGCAACAACTGCGGACCGCACTAGTGCGCGGGTGCGCATTGCACAACGTAATGGTGGCCCCGACGGCAGCTACCGCAGTCCTAGGATGAAAGGGATGACCAAGACCCAGACGAATCAAGCGTTCAGCCTTCGCAGCGTAGCTTTGCCGGCCTTCGGCCCTGCTCTGCTGTTCTGTATCGGTGAAGGGGCGGTTCTTCCGGTCATCGCGCTCTCGGCGCGTGATCTCGGAGCGTCCGTGGCAGTTTCCGCGCTGATCGTAACGCTGATCGGGCTGGGATCCTGGATCTTCAACATTCCGGCGTCGATCATCACGGAGAAGTTCGGCGAACGATGGTCGATCGTCGGGGCCGGCGCCTTGGGCGCAATCGCGCTGGGTGCGGCAGCGTTCGCACCGCAAATGGAGCACGGGCTCTGGTTGCTTGCGGCTTCGATGACGTTGGTGGGCATGTCAGCCAGCGTTTTCAACCTTGCCCGGCAGAAGTTCCTCACAGAAGCAGTCCCGGTTCTCTATCGCGCACGAGCACTGTCCACACTGGGCGGCGTGACCAGGATCGGTATCTTCATCGGGCCGTTCCTTGGGGCCGGTGTCATGCAGTTTGCGGGCATCAGCGGCGCGTACTGGGTGGGCTTTGCGGGCATGATGGCGGCCGCGGCTTTGTCGTTGACCATCCCGGATCTGGTGGCTCCGGATGCGTCCGACGGCGGAACTCGCCCTCCGGCGTCCACGCTGCGGAGCGTCGCGGCTTCCCATGCGGGCGTGTTCCTGACCGTAGGTTTCGGGATTCTGTTGTTGAGCGCTTTGCGTGCCTCGCGTCAGGTGGTCATCCCGTTGTGGGCGGATCACCTGGGACTCGACGCCACGCATGCCTCGCTGTTGTTTGGCCTGTCCGGCGCAATCGACATGCTGGTGTTCTACCCTGCCGGAAAACTCATGGACAGGAAGGGCCGGCAGTGGGTGGCCATCCCGTCCACGGTGATCATGGGCTCGGCTTTGATCCTGATTCCGTTCACTGCCGGTTTTGTGCCGTTGCTCCTGGTTGCGCTGTTGATCGGGTTCGGCAACGGCATCAGTTCAGGACTCATTATGACGCTGGGTGCCGACTTCTCGCCGGACAACGGCCGGAGCCACTTCCTGGGCATCTGGCGTTTCATCGCTGACTCGGGCGCAACCGGGGGACCGGTGCTGCTCTCCGGGCTGACGGCCGCCATCTCACTGTCCGCAGGGGTCTGGGCCACGGGCGTACTGGGCTTCGCGGCGGCAGTGGTGTTCGCCGTCGCGATTCCCAGATTAAAGCACCGGCGGAATTACTGAGGGGTGCCAACAATGTTCGGGATTCTGGGCTGTCGGGCCGCCGCGGCTAGACTACCGTGGTGCCAGAAAACCCAGCTGCCGAAACCCCGACGCCATCCAGGTTCACGGACCTTCACACCTTCCTGTCCGCTGACGAGGTTCCTGCAGGGCTGATCGAGATCCAGCATCAGGGCTTGCCGCTTGAAATCCTGAACGTCCCCGCCGACTCCGATACCACCTTGGTGTGCTTCCACGGAGCGGCCGAGAAAGACGTCCGACTCCCGTGGTTCCTGGGGCAGGGAGTTACTGCCGGCCTGCCCGCCAACCGCATCTTTATCTCAGATCCCAGCCTCCGCAAATCCACTGACTTCAATTTGGGTTGGTACGCGGGATCAAAGGAGCAGCCGGACCTTCAAGAAACACTGGCAGACGTTATCCGGCGCATTGTGAGGGAGACCGGGGGGTACAACCTGGTGTTCTTCGGCAGCTCAGCCGGCGGATACGCCAGCCTTGCTCTATCCAGGTTCTTCCCCACTTCACTGGCGGTCGCGGTCAACCCGCAGACGTCAATTTCCCGTTTCTATCCCGGTGCGGTGGAGCGCTACATGAAGTACGCCTGGGAGATGGACGGCAAGGACATGTCCGAATTGCCGGCCACCGTGGCTCATAACCTGATTCCGGCGTACTCCGCTGGTTTCAGTCACACTGTGGCCCTCATCCAGAACGCCAAGGACTGGTTCCATATCCAGAAACACCAGCTGCCATTTGTTGATGTAGTTGGCGACTCAGACAACCTCTTCATGCTGATGGACCGATGGGGACCCGACACAGGTGATGGGCACATCCCGCCACCCAAAGAACTGATCAGGGCGTGCTTCGAAGAGCTTGCTACGTGTCGCGGCGACTGGCGTGCAGGACTCGCTGCTTCTGGTTTCCAGGCGGAGACTACCCGTCAGGACGTGAAACGACGCGTGCTGGATACGGCTCCCGCACCGGCCTCTTCCGACACCTAGGCCCTGCCCAAAATCCCACGGCCGCAGGACAACCCCATTGAGGGTTGCCCTGCGGCCGTTCGTCATGCAGGTGAGGGAACTCCTAGCGGACTGCCTGGTTGCCCTTGAATTCGAGCTTCAGGTTGCCCGCGCCCTTCGCGGTGCCGTTCACCGCGGACTGGGTTTCCGCGAAGACCAGCGTGGAGTGGGCAATGGCGTCGGCCATCTGTTCCAGGACCACTGCGTCGATGTTGTCGATGTCATCGCAGGCCTGGTGGTAACAGGGGTCGTAGGCAACCCCTGCCGTGCCGCCGTAGATTGCCGCCTGCTCCGCCGTCTTGATCTCTTCGGCGCCGGTGAAAAGGCCTCCGGCCGGAATGCCGTTTTCGATGAATCCGAAGTAGTCGGAGCGGCCATCAAAGTCCGTGGGCTCCGTCGCCAGGCCCTGCGCGGCGAAGTAGTCCAGGAGGACTTTCTCGATCACCGCCGAGCCGTTGGGCCCCGCGGTTCCCAGCGGCTTGCCATCACCGTCGTAGACGAACCGGACCGGGTTGGGAGATGCCACCATGTCGAAATTGAGGTTGAGGGCATGATTCTTGAGATCAGTCTTGCTCAGCTGCGAGATGTAGTAGTCGGAGCCAACCAGGCCGTCTTCCTCACCGCTCCACCATGCGAAGCGCACGCGGTTCTCCGGCGAAATTCCGAGAGCCGCGAACTGCAGTGCGGTCTCCAGGATGGCGGCAGAACCGGACCCGTTGTCGTTGATGCCTGGGCCTTCAGCTACTGAGTCCAAGTGGGCCCCCACTACAACCGTCCGGTCTGCTCGTCCCGTTGTATCGGCAAGGACGTTGAAGGTCTCGATCGGCTGGGTGTCGCCCTCTACCTCGATGCGTACCGTGGCTCCTGGGAGACCGGCCAATTCCTCGCCCACGGCAAAGCTTGCGCCAACCGTTGGGACCGTCACTGCGGGGTTGTCAGCCGTGGGGGCGCCGAGGGTGCCATCCACCCTGCCAAGCCGATCATCGGCGTCGCCCTGGTTGAAGATGATCACGCCCGCTGCCCCCGCAGCCTGGGCGTTCACGGCCTTGGTGTTGAAGGGACAGGTGCCACGCTGAATGAGTGCGATGTTTCCGGCAACGAATCCGGTGAAGTCGGTAGCCTCGCAACCACTGGTTGAGGCACGATCGCCTGTGAGATTGATATCCACCGGGGTCACAGTTCCGGTGACGTTTCCGAAGCCGGAGTAGGACATCGCACCAAAATCGTCTTCGGTGTACGTCCTTGGGGTTGGAGTGAGCCGTTCAAAGGCTTCACCCGTCAGGTTGAACTTGAGGTAGTCGAAGTACTGGCGTTGTGTCACGAACCCTGCGGCTTCGAGCTGATCCTCGATGTATTCCGCCGAGGCCACATGGCCCGCCGTACCGGCAGATCGCGTGCCGCCATTGGCATCAGCGATCGCTTGGAGTTCTTCGAGGTGGCCGATGATGGCCTCCGCAGTGACTGCGTCGCGGAGGGGCTGGGTGTCCGTCCCTTTGGCAGCCAGGGCGGGTGGTGTTATGGCTACGGCAAGAATGGCGAACGTTGCCACTCCTGCCGCGAGGGCAGAGGTTCGGTTTTCAATGCGTGGTTTGTGCTTTGTATGCATCACATGCATCTCCCTGTGGGGACCCGGTAATTAGGTGGCCGGGTGCGGTAGCGCAGAATCTACCCCGCAGGGGTCCGCCGGTGAAGGCTTGTTTTTTGCGCCGGCCAGGCTTAGGTGCGCTCAGCCAGCTGCGGCGTCTTCCACGCCCGGTCCGGGACCTTGCCGGTAACAAGTGCCACGGCGACCACCAACAGGACCAAGCCCCATGTCGCATTGGTGACATCAAGGGCCTGCCTCATCACCACGAACGGCGGGATGATCGCCAGGACGGTTCCAGCCGCGATACGCCACATCGCGGGCCTGCCAGCCCCGGGAGCCAGCGCAGTGCTGGCAAGTTCCAAACGGACCAGGGGCATGGAGCCAAGCAACACCAGCGCCCACGCTGCAATGTAGAACAGGGGACGGCTCATCCACCACTCGGTGCTGGCGGGCTCAGGGAATGGCAGCCGCAGGACCAGTGCGATCCCGAACAAGGCAATGATCAACGGCAAGTGCCACAGGTAGATGGTCATGGCCCGGCTGCCCACCACGAACATCACCTTCTGTACCCAGCCCACCTGCACGCACCGCTGCAACACCGGGTACACGGCCTTCACCAGCAGAACGTGCGCCAAGCCCACCAAGACCAACGGGAACATAGGCGGGTTCTGGCTGGTCAGCATGTCCACGGGGTAGGGCCCGGCGCCCGTCAGCGGCACCAGCGCTGCATAGCAAGCGACCGCGGCCAGCAGCAGCTTCCAGCGGGCGAACCGGTCGAAGAAGCCATCGGCATAGAAGAAGCCCAACTGCTGGAGCAACCCCCACACAAACACCATGTTCAGCAGCCCGATCGGATTCGAGTCGAAACCCCACGGGTTGTGCTCCAAGCCCAAGCGAAGAACATCGACGACGACGGCGCCCGCGGCCAGCGCTGCGACGGTCCGGTACGGTGCCAGGCCGTGGAGCTTCGCCATGGTGGGAACCATGGCCTGGCAGATCAGGTATGCAGCCAGGAACCACAACTGAACTCCGGCGCCCGCAGCGATAACGGTGAGCAGGTCGCCCGGGACGCCTGCCGCCGTCGCGCTCCAAAGCGCAATGGTGAGGAAGGCATAGAGGGCAACCGTGGGACGAACCAATCGGAGCACTCGATTCCGGAGGTAATCGCCGGCGTCTCCGCCTTTGCGTTGCAGGCTCCGCCACGAGGTGAGCGACGCGAAGCCGCCCACTACGAAGAAGAGCGGCATGACCTGGCCGAACCACGTACCCTGCGCGAACCAGCTCAAGGACGTCAAGGGATTCCCCACCCCGATGCCGGAGGAGTCCACGCTGATGCCCATCATGAGCAGGTGGACGGCCACAACGGCAAACATGCAGGCGACGCGAATGAAATCGACCACGAGATCGCGGGATGCCGGGACGTGGGTGGATGCTGCCTTGCTGCTTGAGGCCGGTCTGAGGGTGGAAGACATGGGTGCTCCTGGGAAGTTGCCTTGTTTATCCATCGAGTGGATTAACAGTAGCGCATTGAACGGGGTCACGTCGACGTCTTGTTCAGAAAGGTCTTGGCATTCGGGTTTGGAATGACCCGACGGGGCGTAGCCTGAAGAAGGAGGACCCGCCCCAATATCCAGAGAAATTGCGCAGCGCATCCAGGTCCCGCGAATCCACCCCAACAATGAACGGCAGCGCTGATCACTATGCACATCAGGGAATTTTGGAGTCAGCTTTCTCCGGACACGCAGCAATGGCTCATCGACAATCCGGGAAGCATGATTGTGCCCCGGACCATGACGGCGATCTTCAATGATGAAACCGGGGAGGACGGGGTTGTGGACATCCATGGCGGCACATTGCTCACCACGGATGACCAACTCTTCATCCGGGAGCAGGCGCACGTTCGGGGGAGCGTGGCTGCGGACGGTCCCAGGTTCTTCGATTCAGTCGACCCGGCGGACTAGCGGCCCTGTCGCCGCCTTCGGTGCACCGTTTAGCGCGGATCGCCCCCGTAAGTACGGGTGCGATCGGCGCGTAAGGGTGCGCCGTCGTCGAGCGTGTGGTGCGAATGGCGCGTGAGGGTGCGCCGCCGTCGAGCGTAAAGAGCGTTTAGTTCTTCCGCGCCGCAAGTCCGAAGAGCCACGTGCCGCCAAGGGCGGACAGGTAGCCGGCGATCACCATGAAGGCCGTGCCCGCCCAGAAATAGTCGATGGTGCTGTCGGTGCTCAGTCCGGGCATGACCTGCAGCAGCGAGTAGGCCGCAACGATACCGGCCACCACCAGGGCGGTTACCGTGAGCCATACCCACAGGCGGGAGGCGGCCCAGTGCTCGCCGTAGCCCTTCCAGACGTTCCAGCTGCTGCCGGTGCGGAGGATGAGCCAACCCGCGGGGAGCATGACGGCGCCAACTACCAGGAAGGCCGCTACGACGTCGGCCGGGCGGTGCCATTGGTTGATGAGCGTGGAGACGCCGGTGGCCACGGCGAAGGTGCTGCCGAGGAACCCGGCCAGGGGGCGCCAGCGCGGCGACACCATGAGGAACACGGCAGCGGCAGCTGAGGCGGCAAGGGTGGTGTGCCCGGAGGGAAGTGAGTTCAGTTCCAAGGTTTGGACGCCGCGGTCGGGGCGGTCCGGAATGAGGAACTTGAGAATCTGTGTGGCCACGTTGGCTGCGATGCATGCTGCCACAGCGATGCCGGCGGCCTTCCAGCGGCGGCGGGCGATGGTCACGAAGAGCACCATGATGGCGGCGATTGCGAGGGACATCAAGGGCAGCATGTCCAGGAATTCGGTGGAGGCCCTGCCGGCTGTTCCGCCCAGCACGGTGGCTTCAACAAGCGCTGACTCGTCGATGAACTGGCCCATGGTGGTGCGCACAAAGAAGTAGTACGTCGCGGCCAGGCCCACCACGCTGGCGATGGTGGCCAGGATGAAAAGGAATCCTGTTCCGATGCCTGCGTCGCGCTGCTGAACCGGCCGTTTGCTCGACCTCCCGCTGGTGCGGAATTGCTGGGAACTCATTCTGTCTAGGGTGCCACAGTTCTCTGGAAGGCCCGTGTGAGTTCCGCCTTAGCGTGGCAGGGCCAAGTGAGATCCCTGCAACATTCCTGTGACGGTTGACACGTGTTAGGCGGCGGGATTAGGCTTCCTAACACGTGTTAGGGAAGGAAATCTACATGTCGGGAACAAATGGGGCTTTGCGTCAATTCACACGCAGAAGTGCCCTCACAGCCCTCGGCGCCGGGATTGTTGGAGTAACCGCGGCGTCGTGGCCGCGCTTGACCGGGGCGGACATCCCCGGCCGGGGAGACAACAGCCTCAGCATCGCCATCATGGGCACCGCGGCCGACGCTGCCGCCCGTCAAAAGGTCATCGATGCGTTTGCCAAAGTCCACCCCGAAATCAAGGTCAAGGTCCAGGCGATCCAAGCTGTGGACTGGAAGGACTTCTTCACCAAGATCCTCACCATGGTGGCAGCAGGCACCCCGCCGGATGTGGTGTACGTGGCTACCGAAGGCGCCCAGCTCTTCGCAGAAAAGCTCGCCCATCCTCTGGACGAGTACCTGCGCCGCGATGCAGCGGACATGAAGGAATACTTCGAGGACGTCCACCCCAGCCTGGTGGAAGCATTCATGTACAAAGGCAGCCTGTTCCAGCTCCCCATCGACTGGAACGCCGCCAACATGTACTACAACACCACTGCGCTCACTAAAGCGGGACTGGAGCGGCCCTCCGACAACTGGACGCACACCGACTTCCGCAGCACCCTCGCCGCCATGAAGAAGGCCAACCCCAAGGACTTCACCCCCTACTACTGGACCAACCGCCTCTTCGGTGGAGTGGTGCCGTGGCTCTATGCCAATGACACCAGCTTCCTCAAGGAAACCAAGTCCCCGGGCGGCGAATGGTTGTGGGACGGCTTCTACGCCAACGACCCCTCACGCAGCCTCCGTTCCGGTGGCTACCAGTGGCTGGAACCCAACGCCGACGATCCCCGGGTCTTCGAATCCTTCGATTACCTCCGCGGACTGGTCAAGGACGGGCTGGGTGTCCGGCCGGAGGAAGGCGGCGGCAGCGCGCTGATCGGCCTCTTCGCCTCCAACAGGATAGGTACGACGCCGGCGGGCGGCTATTGGGTCCAAGGCCTCCACGAGGCCGGAATGACCGAAAACGACTTCGACGTTCAGTTCTTCCCCAAATGGCGCACCCAGCGGCACCAGTTCGGCACAGCCGGGTACGCGATCATGAAGACCGCCAAGGACAAGGACGCCGCCTGGGAATGGGTGAAGTTCAGCTCCAGCCGCGAAGCCATGCAGATCGTCTTCCCCACACCGAACACCACACCTGCCCGGCGCTCCATGGTCAACGAGCAGCTTTACGCAGGAACCGGTCCGCGGAACTGGAAGGTGTTCTACGACACCCTGGACAAGTTCCCCACTACAGGGCCCATTCCAGCGCCACCCCAGCAGGCCGCCGTCGAAACTGCCCTCATGAAAAACGTCAGCCTGGCCGTCAGCGGGGAGGAGCGCCAACTCAAGGACGCCCTTTCCTCCATGCAGCGTGACCTCGAACTTGCCCTGAGGAGGCAGCCATGAGCACCGCAACCAGTACGCCTACGGGCACGGGGAGCGAGCCGGGCCGTCGCCAGGCCGCCCACAAGAACGGACAAAGCTCCAAGCGCGGCCGCGTCCAACAGCGCTGGCTGCCGTGGGCTTTCCTGGCCCCGACCATCGTGGGCATGGGCATCTTCACCCTCCTGCCGATCGTCGCTTCCATTGCGCTCGCATTCTTCCGCTGGGACATCATCTCCGCGCCAACGTTCGTGGGTTTCGATAACTTCGCCGAGGTAGTCCAGGACCCAACAGTCCAGGTCTCATTCCTGAACACCATCGTGTTCGTGGTGGTGGCCGTAGCCCTTCAGCTCGGACTGGCGCTGGGCCTTGCGATCATGGTGCAGGAGAAGCTCCCGGCCTGGCTCAGGGTCTTCTTCCGCTCGGCCTTCTTCTTCCCGCTGATCCTCTCCGCGGCCTCGGTATCGATCTTCATGCGGTACCTCTTTAACGAGCAATTCGGCGTGGTGAACTGGTTGCTGTCCATCGTTGGCATCCCAGCGGTCCCGTGGCTGACGACGCCAACCGGGTCTGCCGCCGTCGTGATTCTTGTTTATGTGTGGCAGAACTTCGGGTTCTCGTTCCTGCTCTTCATCGGTGGCCTTGCCTCCATTCCGGTGGAGACGTACGAGGCCGCGTCGATTGACGGTGCGACGGGTTGGCGCAAGCACTTCTTCGTCACCCTGCCGCTGCTCAGCCCCACCACCCTGGTGGCTTCGGTCATGGCGATCATCAACGCGCTGCAAGTGTTCGACCAGCCATATGTCCTCACCCGTGGCGGGCCGGGCGACTCGACGCGCACAGCCGTGATGGTGATCTTCGAGTCCGCATTCCAGCGCCTTGAGTTCGGCGAGGCCTCGGCGATCGGCGTGATCCTGACGCTCATCATCATGGCCATCACCGCCGCGCAATTCCGGCTCAGCAAACGATTCGTCTTCTACCAGTAAGGCCCGCCATGACTACCATTCAAGAACGTGTCACCACCACGGCGCCTGTAGTGAAGCGGAAGAAGCGCGACTGGTCAGTGGCCATCCGCGTCGTTGTCTTACTGATCGCGTCCGTCTTTGTCCTGGGTCCGGTGCTGTGGACGCTGTCCACCTCGCTGCGACCGCCGTCGGAATCCTTCCAGCTGCCGCCCGCCTTCCTGCCCCTGAATCCGGACCTGACCTCCTACGAGCAAGTGTTCAAGCAGCTCAACATCGTGGCGCTGGTAGTGAACAGTGCGCTGGTGACCGGCTTGATCGCAGTGGGACAGATGATCACCGCAGCCCTGGCTGGCTACGCGTTTGCGCACCTTCGCTTTCGCGGACGCGGTGCACTGTTCTCGATCGTGCTGGCCACCATGATGGTGCCCGCGCAGGTCACCATTGTTCCCGTGTTCATGCTGATCCGTGGCGTGGGCCTCTCGGACACGCTGCTGGCGCTGATCATTCCGGCCATCCCGACGGCGTTCGGTACCTTCCTGATGCGCCAGTACTTCATGGGGTTGCCGGGTGAGCTCGCTGAAGCGGCCGCGATCGACGGCGCCTCGCCGTGGCGGACCTTCCGATCCGTGTATGCGCCGCTGGCCATGCCTGGCCTGGCGATCGTGGGCATCCTGGCGTTCAACTTCCACTGGAACGAGTTCTTCAGGCCCCTCATCATGACCATCTCCGAGCAGAACTTCACCCTCCCGCTGGGCCTGGTCTCACTCCAAGGCAACCTCGGCACCGGAAGCATCTCCGTGGTCCTGGCCGGTGTTGTCCTCTCCATGATTCCCGCGCTGGTGGTGTTCATGTTCGGCCAGCGTGCGCTGCAGGACGGGCTCACCGCAGGTACGGGCAAGTAACTCCCACTCTCTTTTGAAAGGGGTTCCGTTGACGGACCTTGCACTCTCTTCCTCCCTTTCCCTGGCGGCGACGCACCCGGATCCCGCGTTCCCGCGCTTCCACCCGCGGCCGGCGCAGGGCTGGATCAACGATCCCAACGGCATCAGCTACATCAACGGCCGCTACCACGTGTTCTTCCAGTACAACCCCTCATCCGCGCGGCACTCCCAGATCAATTGGGGGCACGTGAGCTCTGGTGATTTAGTGCGTTGGGAAGAGCACCCCGTAGCGCTTTCTCCTCAGGCGGGCGGGCCCGACTCCGCCGGATGCTGGACCGGAGTGGTGACCTCTGACGATGGGGTGCCCACCGCCGCCTACTCCGGGATTAAGGACCACGGCGGGCACTCGCAGGTTGTCATTGCCCGCGGTTCCGCTGATCTGGTGACGTGGGAGCAAGACGGGCACGTGGCGGCGTCCATGCCGGCTGATCCGCTGGTGACCGCCGTCCGCGACCCCTTCATCTTCCGCTTCAACGGTGCCCGCTATGCCATGCAAGGTGCAGGGCTTTCTGACGGGCGTGCGGCATTGCTGCTCTACACAGTGGACTCCCTTGACGTCTGGGAATACCAGGGGATCTGGCTGACCACCGCTGATCCAGTGGCTGCTGTGCATACGCCGGCCGAGATCTGGGAATGTCCGCAGCTGGTGGAGGTGCCCCTCTCTTCTGGCGGCTCCACCTGGGTCATGATGTTCTCGCTATGGCTCTCCGGCGACGATCACGAGCACGCCAATGGGGTGGGGTACCTGACCGGCTCCCTGTCCGCGGATCCTGCCACGGGGTTGCCTGTGTTTGCCCCGGCATCGGGTGGGAAGGCAGATCTTGGGCGCGACTTCTATGCGCCGCAGATAGTGCAGCTGGCTTACTCTGCGGGTTCTGCTCCTGCTGCCGCTTTGTTGTGGGGGTGGGCCAACGAAGGTCCCGGACGCGACGGTCGCCGCGGCCGCACCCAGGAAGAAATTGACGACGCCGGGTGGTCGGGTGTCCTGACGCATCCCCGCATTTTGTCCGTGGTTGACGGGGCGCTGACTGTCACTCCTGCGCCTGAGATTGAGGCGTACCGGGGTGCTGCTGTGGCGGAGGGTGCTGCCGGCTCCGGTGCCGGTGCCGTTGCTGTGCCTGCGTTTGCCGAGGTGCTGGTTCGGGGTTGTTCTTCCGGTTCTGGTGCTGGTGCTGGTGCTGGTTCCGGTTCCGTGGAGCTGGTGCTTGGTTCGGGGGCCGATGCTCAAACGGTCTACTCGGGTTCCCTTGCTGCGGGGGAGGAGCTCCGGATCTTCATCGATGCTTCCCTCGTGGAGGTCTACCGTTCCGGTTCCGTCGCCACCACCCTTCGGGCCTACCCGGCTCAGGGGGAGGAATGGCAGCTCACCTTGCCCCACGGCGCGACTGCCGACGTGTGGGAGTTGCGCCTTCCCGCATAGGCGGCAGGCCGGCGTCGTGCGCTAGTTGTGGGGCCTGCTTTGCATCCCCACCACCCCCCTAACTTCGCAAGCTCAGCCAGGGAACCCGGGTGGTGTGGGCCCTCTTTGGTTTGGGGCTCAGAGTGGGCCTCGCAACACGATGGTGGCGTGTGTTGTGGGGCCGGGTTTGCGTGTTTGATGCTGGGTTTTGGGGTGCAGAGTGGGCCTGGCAACGTGAGGGTGTGTGTTGTGGGGCCTGCTTTGCGTGTTTGATGCTGGGTTTGGGGCGCAGAGTGGGCCTGGCAACGTGGGTGGTGTGTGTTGTGGGGCCTGGTCTGCGTGTTTGGTGCTGGGTTTTGGGGTGCAGAGTGGGCCTCGCAACGAGGGGTGCGTGTTGTGGGGCCCGCTCAGCGTGTTTGGCGCTGGGTTTGGGGCGCAGAGTGGGCCTCGCAACGCTCGGAATCAGCGCGTGGGCGCGGGGCCGGTCGATTCCCGGATCACCAGGCGGCAGGGGACCATCGTTTCCATGGTGGTCCCCTTTCCCGTGGTGTTGGTTCCCTCGATGGCGTCCAGCAGCGTGGTCATTGCGGCGCGGCCGATCTCCCGCAGCGGCAACGCCATGGTCGTGAGTGCCGGGACCATGGTGTCCGCGATCCGGGTTTCGTCGTCGTAGCCCATCACGGACAGCTCCCCGGGGACGCTGAGCCCAAGCCGTGCAGCTGCAAGCGTCACCCCGACGGCCAGGCGGTCGTTCGCGCACATGATGGCCGTGGGCCGATCAGCCGGGGACACGCCGTCGAGCAGTTTCATGGCGCCGCGGTAGCCGGCGTCAATGTCCCATCCGGCCATGACAATCCGGTCGCCCCGCAGCGGAACGTTGGCCGCTGCATGCGCATCCCGGTAACCCTGAACGCGGAGCGGAGCGGCCGGCGAATCTTCATATCCTGCCAGCAGCGCGATGTCCCGGTGACCCAGCTGCAGCAGGTGCTCGGCAGCTTCGCGGCCGCCGGTGACCTCATCCGGAATCACGTGGTGCAGCTGCGGTTCGGGGAGGGCGTCGTAGCAGTTGGCCAGCACGGACGGAACGCGGAGCATGCCCTGCGGAACGTCGATCGGTTTCAAGCCCACAGTGACGTACATGAGCCCATCGACTTGCCGGTCCAGGAGGGTCTCAATGGCGCCGGCATCCCGGGCGCTGTCCCGCTCGGTGTCCATGACAACCGTGACAAAGCCGCGGCTGCGCGCAATATCATCCGCGCCGCCGATGATGTTGCCGTCGAACGGGCTGACCACCACCTCATCGGACAGGATGCCAATCACTCGCGAACGCTGGTTTCGCAGGCTGAGCGCGATCGCGTTGGGGGAGTAGTTCAGCTCCAACGCCGCGGCCCGGATCCGGTCCTGGCTCTCCTTGGCCACATTCCCATCGCCGCGGCCGTTCAAGACCAGCGAGACCGCGCTCCTGGACACACCCGCCCGCTTGGCGACATCCAGTGCAGTGGCCTTGCGGTTCATGGGGGAGTGTCCTTCCGTTCGTTGACAGCAGTCTACCTAACGCGTGTGAGGTTTCCCTGTGGCGCTACGTGGTCAACGACGACCCGAAGGACGACACCATGGTCTGCATCATGTTGGAAGTCCAAATGCCGGCCACCACCATGCTGATCACAAAGACGGCGATGGTGATCCACACCGGCAACAGTCCGCGCTTGGGAGCCACTTTGTTGACGATCACCGAACGGCCAATGACGTAGACCGCCGAGTTCAGGAACGTCCAGGCCCAATGGAAAGGACGTACGACGCCGGACCTCGCCAACCGCTGATAGTCCAGGTACGCGAAGAACACCGAAAGGCCATAGATCACCAGGCTCGATGCCATCAGCAGGAAGTACCCCGGCGTATAGATCGAGAAGGGGTCAAGGGTAGTGACGCCTTGGCGCGTAGTGATGACGCGGAACTCAGGCTGCCAGGTGAGCATGAATAACACCGAGACCAATGGCAGCAACGTGATGGCCCAAATGAAAGGGTTGTAGACCGGCGTCTGCTCGCTGATCGGGGTTCGCGGAGCCTTGAACACCGGCTGGTACTGCACGTGCTGCGGCACCTGCTGCGGCGCCTGGTGCGCTGTCCAGGCATGGCCGTCCCACCAGCGGACAAGCCGCGGGTCCGAAGGGTCCGGGTACCAGCCGGGAGGCGTCGTGGAACCGGGCGTTGATTGAGTCATATCTCCCCCACATTGAGTCGTCATCCGAGAATATCGCGATTGCCCTCTCTCGGTTGCCACGCACCTCTCCCCAGCGCCTGTGAGGTGGTGTAAGAGTGGGTTATGAGCTTCTTCGACGACCTCCCGGAGCCTCCCGAACAGGCACGTCAACCGCAGCCGCTCAGGCCGGGGTGGGCCGGGCCGCCGTCGGACGAACTGCCGGGGGTGGTTCCCGGTGGCTTTCTCCACAACAGTCCGCGGATGGTGGTGGCCCTGAAACTGGTGGAGGTTTACTCCACGGGTTGTCTGCTGGACCTGGTGTGGTCCGTTCTGCGCAAGGACGAATCCGACCAGGAATGGCGGGAGATCGTTGAGGAGTGCTACAACCACCCGCGCTCCAGCCTGGACACCAGGACGGGGCTGGAAATAGGGGTGGGCTTCGAGGACGGACGCAAGGCTGTCGCCGCCATCCACGGACCGGGGACGTTCGAGGACACAGACGACGTCATTGGGCCAGTGCTGACAGCCTTGGGCGGAGGCGGAGGGAGCAACAGCGGCGACTACGTCCAGTTCGCCGGCCGCTACTGGTTGTGGCCGTTGCCGCTGGAAGGGGACACAACGCTGGTGGCCCGGTGGGAGGCGTTGGGACTGCCGGAAAGCTCCCTCGAATTGTCCGGCGTCGAACTGGGCGATGCCTTGGGCAGGGTCCGGAACTACTGGTCCGGGTAGTTGTCCACATAGCCGGATTGGCCGGCGATCAGGTCGGTAGGCCGCCGGTACAGTGGCACTATGCCTGCGCTTCCCCCTCTTCAAGAACTTCTCGATTCGGCCCATGTGGTCTCACTGCCCATGCGCGTGAAGTTCCGCGGCATCATGGAGCGCGAGACGCTCGTCTTGCGCGGGCCCATGGGCTGGGGCGAGTTCTGCCCCTTCCCCGAATACGACGACTACGAATCCTCCCGCTGGCTGGCCGCCGCCCTCGAAGCTGGCTGGCTTGGGTTTCCCCCTCAGCTGAGGGACACCATCCCGGTCAACGCGACGGTTCCCGCCGTTCCTGCAGAGCGCGTCCCGGAGGTGCTGGCGCGCTTCGGTCGAGTGGACGCGGTCAAGATCAAAGTTGCCGAACGCGGGCAGTCGTTGAGGGACGACGTTGCGCGGGTCAACGCAGTACGTGAAGCTTTGCCGGAGGCCGCCATCCGCGTGGATGCCAACGGGGGATGGGACGTAGAGCAGGCCGTGAAGGCTCTGGGCATGCTCTCGGCTGTCGGTCTTGAGTACGCCGAGCAGCCCGTTCCCACTATTGAGGGCCTGGCCGAGGTCCGTCGTCGGCTCTCTGTCGCTGGGACGCCGGTCCTCATCGCAGCTGACGAGAGCGTACGCAAGGAAGACGATCCCCTTCGGGTAGCCAGAGCCGGCGCCGCGGACCTCATTGTGGTGAAGGTAGCTCCACTCGGGGGAGTCCGGCGGGCCCTGGACATCGTGCACCAAGCCGGGCTGCCCGCCGTCGTCAGTTCTGCGCTGGATACCTCCGTGGGCATCCGCGCTGGGCTCGCGCTCGCGGCCGCGTTGCCTTCACTTCCCTACGCTTGCGGACTTGGCACCGTTTCGCTGTTTGCCTCGGACATCACGGTGGACCCCTTGGTGGCCGACGACGGCGCCATCCACCTGCGCGCGGCTGTCGCCGATCCAGGGCTGCTTGAGCAGTACGCAGCCTCAGCGGAACGCAGGGACTGGTGGCTGGACCGGCTTCGAAGGGTGCATGCAGTCCTGGCCGGAAACCAGCACCCGTTGTTCACCGATTCTTAACCAGAGGGACCTCTCAGATTCGGTTTCCGCTGAAAGGCTCAGCGGGAACCTCGTACATCTCTGGAAGGTCTTCCCCCAAATGTCTGAAACCACCGGACGCACGTTTCCGCTGCTCCCCATGCTCGGCCACACCAAGGGCAAGCGCAGTGCGGTTACCTGTGCTTTGAAGTGTGACAACGCCTGCTCCGGCGATGTCTGCAACACCAGCGCCAACGGCTACTTCCGCGACATCGCGTCAACCGCCATGTCCCGCCGTGCCGCACTGGGCCTCGGCGCCGCAGGAGCGCTCGCCATCGTCCTCGGTGGTGCCGTGACTGGTGGTGACACCGCCGTAGCCGCCCCGGATAACGGACTCTCCGATGCCGCCAAGAAGGGCTTCGACAAGTCCAAGCTCAAGTTCACCGCCATCAAGCCCGTGGACGCAGCGGTAGATGCGTTCACCGTGCCCGAAGGGTTCGACTGGAAGCCGGTCATCCGCTGGGGCGACCCCCTCTTTGCCGATTCACCTGCCTTTGACCTCAACGCGCAGACTGCCGCAGCCCAGGCCCGCCAGTTCGGCTACAACAACGACTACACGGACATCCTGCCTATCCCGGGTTCCAAGGATCGCCGTGCCGTACTCTTCAGCAACCACGAGTACACCAACGAGAACATCATGCTGCCCGAGGGGTTCGACGCCGCAGAGGCACGAGCCATTGGCCGTGCAGGGCATGGCCTCGCCGTGGTGGAGCTCGAACGCAAGAACAAGAACAAGCCGTGGAACTACGTTCAGGGAGCACCCCTGAACCGTCGCTTCCTCACGGACACCGTGTACGAACTGACCGGCGCTGCTGCAGGCACCAACCTCGTCAAGACGATCGATGACCCCGCGGGCCGCTGGATCAAGGGCACCTTGGGTAACTGCGCCGGTGGAACCACACCCTGGGGCACCATCCTCTCCGGCGAAGAGAACTTCAACGGCTACTTCGCTGCTCCCGGGACCAGCGATGGAGACAAGCGCTACGGCCTCTCCGCCAAAGCGACCACCCGCCAGTGGGAACTCGATGAGCAGCGGTTCGATACCCGCAACTCCGGCTACGCCAACGAGACCAACCGCTTCGGCTGGATCGTGGAAGTTGACCCGTTCGACCCCACCTCCACTCCCAAGAAGCACTCCGCCATGGGCCGCTTCAAGCACGAAGGCGCCAACGTCATTGTTGCCCCGTCCGGCCGGGTAGTGGCGTACATGGGCGACGACGAACGCTTCGACTACCTCTACAAGTTCGTCTCCAAGGGCAAGTACCAGGCCGGCGACTCGCGCGAGGCCCGCCGGAACAACATGAACCTGCTCTCCGAAGGTGACCTCTACGTTGCCAAGTTCACTGGCGATTCGCCTGCCGACATCGACGGCACCGGCAAGCTTCCTGCCGACGGTGCCTTCGATGGCACCGGCGAATGGCTGCCCCTGGTAGTCAACGGCACGTCCGCAGTTCCCGGCATGACCGTCCCGGAGGTCCTGGTCTACACCCGTCTGGCCGCCGACAAGGTTGGCCCCACCAAGATGGACCGCTGCGAAGATGTCGAGCCCAACCCGCGTACCGGCAAGGTCTACGTGGCCTGCACCAACAACACGGACCGCGGCAAGCCGGGCAAGGAAGGCGCCACGGAGGTCAACCCGCGCACCCTCAACCGTGACGGGCACGTCGTGGAAATCACCGAAGGCCGCGAGCAGACCGGCACCAAGTTCAACTGGAACCTCCTGCTGGTGGCCGGTGACCCCGCCAAGAACACCTCCACGTACTTCTCCGGATTCCCGGCGGACAAAGTTTCACCGATCTCCTGCCCGGACAACGTAGCCTTCGACTCCGTGGGCAACCTCTGGATCTCCACCGACGGCGCACCCGGCACCATTGGCTACGCCGACGGCTTGTTCAAGGTCACCCTCGAAGGACCCGAGCGCGGCAAGGTTGAGCAGTTCCTTGCTGTTCCCCGAGACGCTGAAACCTGTGGTCCGATCATCCACGACGAAGAGCGCACAGTGTTCGTCGCTGTCCAGCACCCGGGTGAAGATGGCTCTTTCGCGGCCCAGAACTCCTTCTTCCCGGACTACGTGCCGGCCGGAGCTACCCCCGCTGCCGGCGCAGTGCGGGCCCCCCGTCCCTCGGTGGTGCAGGTCTTCCGCAAGTAGGCTTCCGTAGCTTCGAAGCTGACGAGTGCTCTCCCACCCGGGGTTCCTGGGTGGGGGGGAGCACTTGCACCTCCCGACGGTCTATCACTTCCCGGGTGTTAGGGCGGGACGCTCTATCAGTTCCCGCGTGCTTGAGCGGGACGCTCTATCACTTCCCGCGTGCTGGGGGCTTGCGCCACAAGTCGGTAGCGCCGATCGTGAGAAACAGCGGGACCCGAGTGAGAGAGGGATGCCCGACGTAGGCCGGGATGTGGACGTAGGCCGGGATGTGAGCGAGCGTTGGGAGTCCGCCTGCGCCAATAGACTGGAACGGTGACTTCCCAGGACTCTCTGACATCCATTGGTGCCGCCCGGATCGCCGTTACGGCACTGCTCGACGGCGGTGTGCGGCACGTGGTGGTGGCTCCGGGTTCGCGCTCCGCACCCTTGGCCTACGCTCTTGCTGAAGCAGAAGCTGCGGGCCGCGTCCGGCTGCACGTGCGCATCGATGAACGCGACGCCGGATTCACCGCGCTCGGCCTGGCTCTTTCCACCGAGGCCCCTGTTGCCGTGGTAACCACATCCGGCACGGCTGTCGGCAACCTCCTGCCGGCCGTCATGGAAGCCAACCATTCTGCCGTTCCCGTGGTGGTTATTTCCGCGGACCGCCCGGAAGAACTCCACGGAACCGGGGCGAACCAGACCACCATCCAACTGGACCTCTTCGGCGAGCACGTGCGTTTCGCCGTCGACGTTCCCGCGGGCGACCATCCCCAAAAAGCTGTTGCCACGGCGCTGTACGCAGCAACCGGTGCCCTCGAGGACACGCCGCCCGGCCCTGTCCAAGTGAATCTTGCCTTCCGGGACCCCCTGGTTCCCGCGCCCGGCGACGCGCTTCCAGCCGAGGCGGGACACGGCGTGTTTCATTACGACGCCGGACTTCAGGCACTGGTTCTCCCGGCAGCACCCAGAGAACTCGCCGAGCGACGTACCGTGGTACTCGCAGGCCATGACGCTGGCCCTGTGGCCGAGGCCTTCGCCCGCGCCCATGGACTGCCCCTGCTCGCCGAGCCGTCATCCAATGCACGCTTCGGCCCGAACGCCGTTGGACCGTACCGGGTGTTGTTGGAGCACTTCGGGCCGGAATCACCAGCTCCGATCGAACGCGTGGTCTTGTTTGGACGCGCCACTCTGTCCCGTCCCGTGGCATCCCTCCTGGCACGCGAATCAGTCGAGACAGCCATATACCAGCCCGTTCCTGTTGCTTGGTACGAAGCCGGCCGTCGCCGCGAAGAGCCCATCGAAACCCTTCCCGAGCTCGCAGAATTCGCTGGCCGCGGGTCCGCCGAATGGTTGGACTCCTGGCTCCTCGCCGCCGCTGCCGCCCAACACGGCTTGGATGGAGTGCTCGCGGGGGAGACGCTTGCCAGCGGCCCATCCGTAGGCGCCACCGTTTGGGAGCTTTCCCGCGGACAGTTGGTGCTCGGGTCCTCCAACGGCATCCGCGACGTCGACCTCGCCGGACAACCCCACACCGAACCGATTGCCAGTGTTTACGCCAACCGCGGCCTCGCCGGCATCGACGGCACCATCGCCACAGCCACAGGTATCGCCCTGGGCAGCGGACGCGAAACCACGGTCCTCCTGGGCGATGTCACCTTCCTGCACGACGCCGGGGGTTTGCTCCTCGGCCACGGTGAACCTGTGCCGGACCTGCGCATCGTGGTGCTCAACGACGCCGGAGGCGCCATCTTCAGCCTCCTTGAGCACGGTGCCGTGGAGGACTCAGGCGCCTACGGCACCGCCGTCGAACGCCTCTTTGGTACCCCGCACTCAGTGGACATCGCGGCACTCGCAGCGGCGTACGGCGTCGGACATCAATCGGTGAGTACGACGGCGGAACTTGCCGCGGCGCTCAAGGCGCCGCTCAAGGGGCGCACCATTGTGGAGGTGCGCGTGGACAGGGCGGGTCTGCGGGTGCTTCATGCTCGGATCAAGGAAGCCATCTCGGGAGCCGTGAGCCAGGTTCTGACTGCCGGCTAAGCCCGGCCCAGGATGGCGAGCCCGTCCGCGCCCGCTGCCGCCGATCGCGCCCGTAAGCTCTGGTGCGAAGTGCGTGAAGGGGTGCGCCGCCGGTGAACCAGTGGTGCGCGGGGTGGAAAGTGGTGCGCGGGGTGGAAACGGATGCAGGTCGTGAGTCGTGGGTGGTGTGGGTTAGTCGCTACCCGTGCCGCCGATCGCGCCCGTAAGCTCTGGTGCGAAGTGCGCGAAGGGGTGCGTCGC